>JAJTCI010000014.1 GCA_021323155.1 Chitinophagaceae bacterium
CGTGGGATTGTCTTCTGTCAACCCCAGTTTGAACCGGATGAGCGCGTTCATATGGCTGTCGGCAACATGGTGTACCACCTGCTTTACCGACCAACCACCTTCGCGGTAAGGGGTGTCGAGTTGATGGGCATCGAGATCCTGGACCGCCATTTCAAGATCCTTTGGAAGAAAGCGCAGGTCTGCGAACCATGCCTGTTTTTGTTCGAGCGAAAATGGTCTTTCCTCATATTTCCCGATGGGATAACGGGGATCAGTCATAGTTTTAGTTTTAGGAAGCAAAAATCAAGCGTATTCGTATCCATTCCTGTATCAGAAAGCGACCAAGCGCCCATATCAGCTAATTATTCTTCCCGGAGGGAATGCCCGGTAAGGTTGATGAACACGTCTTCGAGGTTGGCCTGCTTCACTTCTTTGGGCTTCTCAAAACCTTTGGCCACGAGTTCATCGATCAGCTGGTCGGGTGAAGCGAGCGCGATGATCCTGCCGCTGTCAACAATAGCCACGCGGTCGCATAATACCTCCGCCTCATCCATGTAATGCGTGGTGATGATCACGGTCGTGCCTTTCGCGCGGATATCCCTTACCAGGTCCCAGAGGTTGCGTCTTGCCTGCGGATCAAGTCCGGTGGTCGGCTCATCCAGGAAAATGATCTTTGGTTTATTGATGAGCGTAGTTGCTATTGAAAAGCGTTGCTTCTGTCCCCCGCTGAGCTCCTTGAATTTTGATTTCGCTTTATCCCGGAGGTTGACACTTTCAAGCAATGCATACGCGTCTACCTTTTCATTGTACAATCCGGCGAAGAGTCGTACCAGTTCCAGCAGGTTGAGGCCGGGGTAATAGCCGGAGGTCTGTAACTGCACACCGATGATCTTTTTGATCTCGTTCGGTGACTTGTCCAGGTCGTGCCCGTCAACGATCACCGTCCCACTGGTTTTCTCGCGAAGGGTTTCTATGATCTCGAGCGTAGTGGATTTGCCAGCGCCATTGGGGCCCAGGAGACCGAATATTTCCCCTTCCTGAACATCGAAGTTTATCCCTTTCACTGCTTCGAAATTGCCGTAGCGTTTATGCAGATCGGTGACACTGATGATGGTCTTTGCCATAGGTCATTTTGATAGTGAGATAACAACACCGAGGCTGCGTTGCGCCGGCCGGAAAGTGGTCCGTTGCGTGGCGTGATCGAATACCACCGCTGCATTGCGCAGGTGTTCATGGGCTTTGCCATCAAGGTATCCGCTCAGGCCGCTGAGCACGACGCCACCGCCAAACACATACCAGTTGAATTTTCCGTCGTCCGTTCCGCGCCAGTCAATGAGCGAGTATAAGGAGAGTCCAATGCCAGCCACTTTGATAATACCAGACGCTGTCTTGTTAGATTTATACTTGCTGAAGTACTTGTTGAGTTCGGCATTATTAAGGTGACTGAACAATGCGCTGAGTTGTTTGCGACCTGTGAACAATTTTCCCTGATAAATGAGCGATGGCCTTGATAATGGCGGGATGTAAGTGAGTCCTTTTGAATTGTGATAGAACGTTTCCTGTATCACCTTCTGTCCTGAGACCGAAGACGCCAACCAAAAGAAACAGGAAACAAGCAGTAGATTTTTAAAAGCGCTATGGCTCACCGGGTAAATATTTGGGTGTAATATAAAACACCTTTTTTATCGGCAGCGATGCCGATGCCTGTATGTGTATAGTTTCCTTCGATGTTGACCTTGTGCCCGGGGCTTTTGATCCAGTCTTCCACCACCTCCGCCGCGCTACGTTGGCCGGAGGCGACGTTCTCCGCGGCCGCGCGCATACCTGGCAGCTTTGATTCGAGGGTTCTGCGCCTGGCGTCGAAGCCGGCATGGCCGAAGGCAACAGTCTTATCCGCCATGTCCTGGCTGTGTTTCCTTGCCACTGTAGTGACCGCACTGTTCAGGCTGAGCACAGGCAGGCCTTTTGAACGGCGGTATTTATTCACCAGGTCAAATACTTCGTTTTCGATTGAACTGTTCCCGGAAACCCGGGTGGTATTCCCGGCGGACACCTGCCTGGTTTCAGTACAGGATGCCAAAGCAAGCGTAGTGAACAATAAGAAGACGAAGTACTTCATGCGAAGGCGCTGGTGGAGTTCTGAAGGTTGGATGTCGAGTATGCGTTGCACACCATTGGTAGCAACGCCGCCCGCACGTTCCACGATGTAGGCAAACGGGTTGCACTCGTACAGGAGTCGCAACTTGCCCTTGGGTTTGTCGGTGGTGCCGGGATACATGAAGATGCCTCCTTTGATGAGGTTGCGGTGTACATCGGCTACCATGCTACCGATATAACGTTGCGTATAAGGTCCACCGTTGGCTTTTGTCTTTTGCTGGCAGGCCTGGATATAATTTCTCACCGGTTCGTCATACTGGAAGAAGTTACCGTGGTTGACAGAGTAGATCTTTCCTTTGTCGGGGCACTCTATCGACGGGTGACTGAGGCTGAACTCCCCTATCGAAGGATCGAGAGTGAAGCCATTGACGCCTCTTTTGGTGGCGTAAACCAGCATCGTGGAAGAACCGTAGATCACGTATCCTGCAGCTACCTGCTTGTTTCCGGGCTGAAGGAAGTCTTCCAGCGTACATGGCTTACCCAGTTCGCTTACGCGCCGGTAGATGCTGAATATGGTACCGATGGATACGTTCACGTCGATATTACCGCTGCCGTCGAGCGGATCGAACATGCAGACGTATTTACTGTTGTTGCTTACGGGGTCGTCGAATATGTCGATGTCGTCCAGTTCTTCGCTGGCGATACCCGCGCAGCTGATGCCGTGCTTCAATACACCCACGAATTGGTTGTTGGCATATACATCCAGTTTTTTCACTTCTTCTCCCTGCACGTTCGTGGTGCCGGCGTCGCCCAGGATATCGACAAGCCCCGCCTTGTTCACCTCCACGTTCACGCGCTTGGCGGCAAGCCCGATGTCCCGGAGCAGGCTGCTCAATTCGCCCGTCGCTTTCGGGAAATCCCGCATTTGTTGGATGGTAAACTCATCTAGTGTAAGGACGTTCCTGTTGATATTCATAGACCCGGTTTTGAGAGCGACAAAGTTAAGAAGAAATGCCTTGTGACCGGCTTTGAAACAGTACGCCCGACCACTAAAACAGCCGGTAGTCAAATACTGCCGCGGATTATCTTTGCCGCTCACTGAGCAATATGAAAGTATTCAAATTCGGGGGAGCCAGCGTGAGCAGCGTGGAAAGGATCAAAAACGTGGCCGCTATCCTGCGGACATACAGCAATGAACGACTGGTTGTGATCATCTCGGCGATGGGTAAAACCACCAACGCGCTGGAAAAGGTAACAGAAGCTTTTTTCCGCGGGGAGAAGGACCAGGCCCTGCAATTATTCGAAGGCATCAAACAGCAACACCTCACTACGGCCAAGTACCTGCTGGTAGAAAATTACAATCCCTGTTACAAGCAACTGATGGACTTCTTTACCGAGGTGGAATGGTTGCTGCACGATAAACCGGTGCGTAATTATGACTATTACTACGACCAGGTGGTCTGCGTGGGTGAATTGCTGAGCACAGGTATCGTGAGTCATTACCTGAACGAGGCAGGCGTGAAGAACCATTGGCTGGATGTTCGTGATATACTGCGGACTGATGATAATTTCCGCGACGCGGGTGTCGATTGGGCGTATACGGAAGAGAAGATCAGGATGACAGTTGAGAGTGGAGAGAAGATGACAGATGACAGTCGACAGATGACTGGAAAGCGAGGGATCTATCTCACGCAGGGATTCATCGGCAGCACAGACGAGAACGAAAGCACTACGCTGGGGCGCGAGGGCAGTGACTATACCGCGGCGATATTCGCCAACCTGCTGGATGCGGAGAGCCTTACTATCTGGAAGGATGTAGAAGGTGTGATGAGCGCTGATCCCAAGCAGTTTCCCGAGGCCACGTTCATCAGCGACCTGAGTTTTAACGAGGTGATCGAAATGGCGTACTACGGGGCGCAGGTGATCCACCCGAAGACGATCAAGCCATTGCAGAATAAGAATATTCCATTGCATGTAAAGTGTTTTACCGATGCTTCGCTACCGGGAACGACGATCAGCAATAAAAAAGTGAAGCACCTGCCACCTATCGTTGTGATAAAAGAGAAGCAGGTATTGATGCACCTGCACAGCCAGGATTTTTCGTTCGTGGGGGAAAAGCCGATGAGTCGTTTGTATGAAATGTTCGCGCAGCTGCGTTTCCGGCCCAACCTCGTCCAGACAGGCGCCATCAGCGTGCAACTCTGCCTGGATGAACACCCGGATAAAGTAGATCAACTGGCGGCGGATGCTTCCTCTATTTTTGATGTAGAACTGGAAAGGGGATTGAGCTTATTGAAGATCCGGTACTTTAATAACGATTTGCTGTAAAAGATGATGAAAGGAAAACAGTTCTTACTGCAACAGGAGACAAAAGAAACGGTGCAGGTGTTGTACCGCTGAGGGTTCATGCAAAGTTGCAATGAGAGCAAAGCTGCAAAGACTGGCTGAAAAATATTCTCTTACCGGGTACACTCAGCGCATTACAGGATCACGTATTCGCCTTTGCTATTCACAGAGATCAAAGGGAGCTTCTTCTTATCTTCAAAAAAGTCGAACACCTGCTTTACGTTGGCAGAGAATTTCTGGTAGTCCGCGTCTTCCTTGCAGGTCTTATTCAATACATCTACGCTTTTTGCTACGTTATAACGCACCGGGAATATATGCACGGGGATGAAGTCCTGCCCCTGGTTACGCGCATGCGAAGCGAGGAGATAGAGTTCTTCGATCTGGTGGTCCTGGATGGGGATGCAGCCTACGGTGAGGCAGCTTCCATGGATATAGATATCGCCGCCGGGCTTGATCGAATCGCTCAGCACAACGTCGGACGCGTTCGGGTAGTTGATGCCCAGTGAAAGATGGAAAGTACTTTTTGGATTGAATACGTTGATATAGTAAAACCCCTCCGGTACCTGGTAGTCGCCTTCGATGCGCTTGGGCCCGAGGCTTCCGCTTAACGCGCAAACCTTATAGGTCTTGAAAAGTTTGTAGGATTCAGTGCTGTTGTTACGTACCCATACTTCCAGCTGGCTGTCGTATTTAAAGCTGCGGATGTAGATCTGCTTCGCTGGCCAGGCAAGTCCGGCTTTGGCGAATTGTTTTTTCAGCGTGTCTTCTTTCTTCGATACCGCCGTGGCTACGCGTGGGTAGCTCTTCTGAATATCATAAAAAGAAACCTGAGGCTGTGCGAAAGCCAGGCTGACGATCATCACCGAACATACCAGTGTTATTAGCTTTTTCATCCGTAGAACCTTTTCGTTGTTTCGAAAATAAGTAATCTCTTTCCCCTAAGGTTCCAATGTGAATTAAACTCTGGTTAAGGCCCCGTTTATTCACAGGAGCTTAACAGCGTTCTGTTAAAGGTTACCCCGCAGTTCCTGCTCTCTTTCAATCGCTTCGAAGAGGGCTTTGAAGTTTCCTTTGCCGAAACTCCTGGCTCCTTTCCGCTGGATGATCTCGAAGAACAGTGTTGGCCTGTCCTCAACAGGCTTGGTGAATATCTGCAGCAGGTATCCTTCCTCATCCCTATCAACTAGTATTCCTAATTCTTTGAGTGGCGCCAGGTCCTCGTCTATTTGCCCAACACGGTCAAGCAGGTCATCGTAATACGTGGTGGGCACCTGCAGGAAGTCCACTCCTCTCCGGCGCAGCTCGGTAACGGTTTCCACAATGTTATTGGTGGCGAGCGCTACGTGCTGGCAGCCTTCGCCATCGTAGAATTCCAGGTATTCCTCCACCTGTGATTTCTTCTTTCCTTCAGCCGGTTCATTGATCGGGAATTTGACGAATCCGTTCCCGTTACTCATCACCTTACTCATGAGCGCGGAGTATTCGGTGGAGATATCGTTATCATCGAAGGTGAGGATATTGCGGAAGCCAAGAACTTCTTCATAGAACTTCACCCATTTGTTCATCTGGTTCCATCCGACGTTGCCCACGCAGTGGTCGACATACAATAAACCGGTATCCGTTGGATTATAATATGGTGTTTCCCATTTCTTGTAGCCAGGGAGAAACGGGCCGTTATAATCTTTGCGTTCGATAAAAAGGTGAACCGTGTCGCCGTAGGTGTGAATACCGCTCATCACCACCTGGCCGGTAGCGTCTTCCATCTTAAGCGGCTGCATATAGCTCTGGCCGCCGCGCTTTGTGGTCTCTTCCCATGCGGAAGTAGCGTCGTCTACCCGCAACGCAAGGATCTTTACCCCATCGCCGTGTTTGTAAACGTGATCTGCAATTGGATTACCGGTACGCAGCGCGGTGGTGAAGACAAAAGTGAGTTTGTTCTGGCGGATGGCGTAACTGGCCCGGTCCTTCATGCCTGTTTCAGGACCGGCATAAGCGAGGCTCTGGAAACCGAAGGCGGTCTTATAGAAATGGGCTGCCTGCTTGGCGTTGCCTACATAGAATTCAACATAGTCTGTTCCCTGCAATGGCAGGAAATCTTCAGCGGTTTGCTGGCGGACTTTGGAAGCAGCTAATGATTCCATATGATCTTATCGTTTTAGAGCGTGAAGTATTGTGTAGTCAGTGTTAAAAGCAGCGCCTGGCAGGCTGTATTACGCGTCCATAGCGAGCGTACTCATGAGTATGTGGTACCGGTTCCATGTCATGCGACCCAAAATTAACCAATAACGGGTTACCCCCGGTCGATCATTTTGACAGGCGAACGACACCGACGATCGCCACCCAGAACACCAACACAGCAAAGAATGAAATGGTAAGTATGTTGTGGACCATGCGGAACAAGCGGCGGCGGGGAAATGCGGCAACACCCAGTTCGGCGTAAACAGTGAAAAAATTATCTACCACGTACCAGAAGTCAAGCCCTTTGTACAGCAATATGATGATAATCTTCACCGTCGCCAGCGTCAATAGCAGGAAAATGCCATTGTGGTAAAAATAAAAGATCACATCGTCCATAGGGTTAGCAGGGGGTGAATTCCAGCACAAATTAATAACTAAGGCTGGCTTTTGCAATAAGGAGTTGATATCCGGGTAAAGTTTTTGCAATAACAGTCTAAAAATCAGAATGAAGAGCAGGGCCAGTATCAAGAGCCATCCCCTCCACCCGATGCTGATCGCTTTCCCGGTGGCCTTTCTTTCCGGCACGTTCATTTTCGACGCGCTGGCTGTGTTACTCGACAACGAGCAACTGTGGCAAACAGCTTATTACCTTGGTATTGCCGGTGTGGGAAGCGCATTGATCGCCGCGGTTCCGGGCGTGATCGATTTCATATTTACCGTGCCGCCGAAGAGCAGCGCGAAGAAACGGGGCGCGCTTCACGGGATCGTTAATCTCACCCACGTTACGCTGTTCTTTGTTGCCTGGCGCATGCGGCAGGACCCCGAGGCGTCACGTTCATGGATACTGGCGATCGAAGGGGTGGCTGTGCTGCTGTTGGCCTTCGCCGGTTGGCTGGGTGGAACATTGGTGTACCGCAACCAGATCGGTGTGGATCCCCGTTACGCGAACGCGGGTAAATGGAATGAAGCATATCTGCAAGAGGCCACCGGCGCTATCGAAGTAGCAAAGAGCAGCGAACTGAAAGTGAACCAGATGAAGCTCGTGCACATCGGTTCCAAAAGGATCGTGATCGGCAGGACGGAGGAAGGGTTTGTGGGCTTTGACGACCACTGTACGCATCGTGGCGGTTCACTGGCTGGCGGCATGATGATCTGTGGTACGGTACAATGCCCATGGCACGGCTCGCAGTTCGATGTGCGTACCGGCGAGGTGAAGTGCGGTCCCGCGAGAAAGAAGATCCAGCATTATACGGTAACGGAGAAAGCGGGAAAGGTCTACCTGGAGCTATAGGTTAGCTGCGCTGGAACACGCGCAGTTCTTCGATGCCTGTCTTCACCACTTTCAGCGCCTTCTGGTAGAGAATGGTGTTGCCTTTATTGATCGCCTGCAACAGGTCCCAGCATTCGGAAAGGAAGCGTCCAGCGAACTCGGGATCGTTGTGGCTGATCTCGATGCAATTGTCGATGACGTCGGCGTACTTGATCGTCTGCGCGTCTGCGGAAACAGCAGACAACCTTTTTATCTCGGCACGTTTTCTTTTCCTGCGGTTCCAGTTGGGGTAATTCGATTTAATGTATACGTCGGTTAGTTGCTCAACAAGTGTTACGGTGCGGTGCGCGCTGGCGGGCGGCATGATGGTGAGCAGGAAGTCGTGCATTTCATTGCGGGTAATGGGCGTGTCTTCGATCACGTCGTGGAGGAGCGCCGCGGAGAGCAGGCAGACATCGTTTGAATAAACGCGGCAGGTATTCATCACCCGGATGGGGTGGACAACGAAAGGATCGGGTGCGTATTTGCGCACCTGGCCCTCGTGGGCGATGGTAGCATACTGCCGGACCTGGTCAAGGATGTGTTCCACGGCGGGGAAGGGTGCAAAAAGGATACCTAAAGGCTAGGGCAATGAGAAATATGGAATAAGAAATAAGAAATCAGGAGGTTAAATACGTGAAGGTTTCAGGGTACTCCCAGGTTGAAAGCCACTAAAAAAGAATCCCGCCATGAAGATGGCGGGATCCAATTATTCTTATTCAGAATGATACTTACTGAACCACAATTTTATCCTGGAAGACGGACTTGCCGTCTGCGCTTAATACTCTTACGAGGTAGATACCGCCCGCTGTTGCCTGCGGAATGGTGATCTTCTGGTTCTGAACACCTTTGATATCGGCCACCTGCGTCACCACTTTGCGGCCACTGGCGTCGGTGAGTTCGATGGTGTATTTCCCGGGAGTGATCTTCTCAAAGGACACGTTGAAGAAACTGCTGGCTACCGGGTTGGGGAAGATACTGATCACATCATTTCCTTTGATCTCGGTTGTTGGCGGCGTTTGGCCAAGTGAATTCCGGTAGGCGATATTGGAGCTGGCGAGGTCTGACGCGTTCCATACCTCTTCTACTTTCTTATCCATCGGCAGGGCTTTCAGCGTGCCCAGGTTGATACGATAGTAGTTGTCTGTGAGCGTGGCGCTGCTCAATAACACGTCGCCGTTGGCGTCCACCGCTGTTCCGTTGATTGTGAAGTTGGCGGGCAGTCCGGTGATGGTACCGATATGGTCCGCTACCCTGCTCGCGATGTTTACTTTAAATACGTGCCCGCGCATGGTGAACACATATAGGTTGCCATATGAATCAGCGATCATATCACCACCCCAGCTTGTACACTGGTTGTGGATGGAAACGTTGCCGTTCTTACTATCGTCTATAAGGGCGCCCAGTTTGGTGATCACCGGCTTCCCTTCGGTAGAGAAACGTACGAGGTTGTTGCCATCGTTTGTGAGCGCGTAACCGTTACCATCGGCGCCTATCACCATACGGGTGATGACGTTGGCCTCTTCGGTCTTGACGCCGGTGTTGAATTCCTGGTCGGTATTTACCACCACGGAAACCTGGTTGTTTTTCAGGTCGAAGTAGCGGAGTTCATGGCCCCGCATATTGGTGAAATAAAGCCTGTTGTTCTTTTCGTCGAATGCCGCGGCAGCCACTCCTGAGAAGGTGGGCGCTACGGTCCAGTCATACCTTGCGAGGGGCTGGCCGTCGAGGTTCTTTACGCTGACATTATTGGTTGCATTTGGATCGAAAACGGTCCTGATCACCTCTCCCGTGCCCAGGTCGATCTCCTTCACTGTAACCCAGTTGTAACTGCCCTTCACATCACTGGTAATGGCATAGGCCTTTTTGCTTTGTGCGTTGGCGTTCAAGAGGGAAAAAGAGATGGCCGTGAGTAAGAATACCTTCTTCATAAGCGGATGATTTTTAAAGTAGATGTAAATTATCAAAAATTACACACACCCTGTTAAATTAATTTTTCAGCTCCTGACCACCGATTCGATGGCTTTTTTTACACTGCCGCTCTTGAGGAGGAGTTGCTTGGCTTCGTCGTAGTTGTCCACGTCCAGTTTTTCCATCAGCATCTTCACGCCACGGTCAACCAGCTTCTCGTTGGTGAGCTGCATATTGACCATCTTATTGTCCTCTACCCTGCCCAGCTGGATCATAACGGCGGTGGAGATCATATTCAGGACGAGCTTCTGGGCGGTGCCGCTCTTCATGCGGGTGCTACCCGTGACGAATTCCGGCCCGACGACCACTTCTATTGGCAGGTCTGCCGCGGCGGAGACCGGTGAGTTGGGGTTGCAGCTGATGCTGCCCGTGATGATGCCATGTTCCCGGCATTTATCGAGGGCGCCGATAACGTAGGGCGTGGTGCCACTGGCGGCGATGCCCACGACCACGTCTTTATCGCTTACGAAATGTTTTTGGAGGTCGAGCCAGCCCTGTTCGAGGTCATCTTCGGCGAATTCCACCGCTTCCAGGATGGCTTTTTCGCCCCCGGCGATGATACCGATCACCAGGCCGTGCGGAACGCCATAGGTAGGCGGGCACTCGCTGGCGTCAACGATGCCCAGGCGGCCACTGGTGCCGGCACCGATATAAAAAAGCCGGCCACCGGCCAGCATTTTGTCCGCAATAGCGGATACCAACTTCTCTACCTGTGGAATGGCTTTGGCAACAGCGGCGGGTACGGTCTGATCTTCTTTGTTTATTTTGGTGAGCAGGTCCAGCACAGGCATCTTTTCCAGGTGCCTGTAGCCAGATGGCTGTTCCGTTACCTTAACAAATTCATCCATGTCATCTTTTTTATGGGGGCCACGGGTTATTCCTGTCTTTCGTCCATGCTCCCTGCAATGCGACAAATGTAAAAATTCACGGCCGATATTTCAGAAATTGTCTGGTTATTCGTGCTGGTGGTAAGTGATCAATCCCTCCATCGGGTTTTTCAGGACGGTGCCCATCTCCAGTTCGTAGCTTCCCAGGAGCTCTTTGAGCACGTCCCGGAATCCAAATGCAATGCTGCCGGCGAAACTGATGGGCAGGGTCCAGGATTCCCGGTATTTATAGAGATGGTTGATGATAAAATCGTTCAGGCCGTCCTCGATGATGTTCTCGATCATGTAGTGGCCACGGTTCTCTGCAAGGAAGATAGCGAATGAAGCCAGGTAGCGGTTGGCAAGCGGTTTTTTGTAGACGTTCTCCAGTATCTCCATTGGGGTAGTGACGAATCTGGCATCGAAGCGTGCACGCAGGTCTTCGTCGTAGGTATTATAGAGGTAATACTGGATCACTTTCTTGCCCAAGTAGGCGCCGCTGCCCTCATCCCCCAACACATAACCCAGTCCCGGGCTGTTCTTGACGATCTTTTTGCCGTCGAAATAACAACTGTTGGAACCGGTGCCGAGTATGCAGGCGATGCCTTTGTTGTTACCGCAGAGCGCCCTCGCGGCAGCCATCAGGTCGTGTGTTGCTTCTATGGCCGCACCCGGAAAGAGTTTCTTTAGCGCGCCGCGAAGCATCTTCACATTATTGGGGTTGCTGAGACCGGTGCCATAGTAATATACGGCATCGACTTGTACGTCTTTTAGTTTTGGCAACAACTCCTTCCGCAACAGCGTGATGATTTGTTCCGCGTCGAGGAAATAAGGACTGATGCCCTGCGTGATGATCTTCTTTTTCTTTTTACCGTCGAGAAGACACCATTCGCATTTGGTGGCACCGCTGTCTGCAATGAGTTTGACCATTATGGGAGTTTCAAGTTGCAAGTTACAAGATGCAAGTTACACGCGCCCCACTGCGTGGTTCGGGCATGGGATGCAAGTACAAGTGAACTTCCTGTTATCTTCGTGCTTCAAGATACAAAGAAGCGATATTTATGGGAAGTAAAAAACTGCAGGTCTGGTTGCCGGTTCTGTTTGCTCTGGTGATGATCGTAGGAATGGGTATTGGTTTTAAACTAAGGGAGAAGACTGCCGACGTGGGCAGCTTTTTCAAGTTGAAAAAAAAGAACTCCATACAGGAGATACTTGACCTGGTACAATCAAAATATGTTGACAAAATCGGGACGGATAGTTTGACCGAGATGGCGATAGAAGAACTGTTATCACACCTGGATCCGCACTCCGTTTATATACCTGCTGAAAAACTGAAGTTCGAGAATGAGGACCTGCAGGGGAACTTCCAGGGCGTGGGTGTAGAGTTCCAGTTGTTCAATGACACCGTTCACGTGGTGAGCGTGATAAAGGACGGCCCTTCAGACAAGGCGGGGATCAAAGTGGGTGACATGATCGTAAAGGTGGACGACACGCTGAACCTGGTGAAGCGGACAACGGATGAGATCAGGAAAGCGCTACGGGGACCGGAAGACAGTAAAGTAAAGGTGACGATCCTCCGGAATTACCAGCCACAGCAGATCACCATTCAGCGCGGCGTGATACCCTTGCCAGCAGTGGACGCGGCCTACCTGGTGGCACCCAAGACCGGGTTCATCCATATCAATAAGTTTTCGGAGACCACTTACGAGGAGTTCATGTTCGCTTTGGAGACGCTGCAGAAGCAGGGGATCGACAAGCTGATCGTGGACCTGCGTGGGAACGGTGGGGGCCTGCTGAATGAGGCGGTGCAGATGGCAGATGAGTTCCTTGACAGCGACAAGCTGATCGTATATACGGATGGCAGCCATGTACGCAAAGCGGAATACAGGGCGCGTCGCGAAGGGCTGTTCGAGAAGGGCAAGCTGGTGTTATTGGTGGACGAGACTTCGGCCTCGGCCAGCGAGGTACTGGCGGGCGCACTGCAGGACTGGGACCGTGCTACGATCATTGGCCGGCGGACGTTTGGCAAGGGACTGGTCCAAGAACAACACCAGCTGAGCGATGGCGGGGCCGTGCGGTTAACGGTGGCGAGGTATTACACACCATTGTCACGCAATATCCAAAAGCCCTACGCCGAAGGCAGGGAGAAATACGAGGAGGAGTTCCTGAACCGCTTCAATAACGGGGAGTTGATCCATGGCGATACCTCTCTTCCCACCGGAAAGCAATACCGCACCCCCGGGGGGCGCGTGGTCTATGGCGGCGGGGGTATCACCCCGGACATTTTCGTGGGCGCCGACACCAGCCGACTGGACAAAAACGTGTCATCTTTATATTCCAGGGGCATCCTTCAAAATTTTATCTATCGATTCTACGTTAATAACCGGGCGACGTTCGACCGGTATAAGGATCCGGCCAGTTTTACCAACCAATATGACTTCGGCAAGGCAGAATGGGAGCAGCTCAGCGCCTTCGCGGCCCGGGACAGCGTGTCACTGGCGAGCGTACCGGAAAAAGACCGGGTGGAGTTGCTGAAGAGGATGGAATTGCTGATGGCAAGGCAGATCTGGCGGTACGAAGGGTACTACGAGGTAAACAACCTGACGGATAAAGCGGTGAAAAAAGCTTTGGAAGTCTTGAAATAAGTATTACATTAGTGACCCTTTCGGCTGAAATTGAGCCGTTTGGACCGGTTTCCGTCAACGAAAACACCTAACAAAACCTGCTTATCGATGGAAAAGATCTACATCCAGAAAGACAGGGTCATCACCGGCCCTTACGCAATTAACCAGCTGCACCTACAGCGGCTTCGTTCTTCAGACAAGGTATGGTATGAAGGATTGTCAGAATGGAAGACGGCACAGCAGGTTGATTTTTTAAAGCGGTATATTTCATCTGCGCAGCGGAATAGTTTTCTGTCGAGGTTTCTTGGAGCGAGATAGACGAGCTTGCAAGTTGCAGGTTCAAGGTTGCAAGTTCCAGGTTGCAGCGTAGGTTATAGATTTTCTCTTGCAGGTTCTTCCTCCCATTTGTTCTTCCTTATTTTTTATTTCTTATTTCTTATTCTTAAAGGGTCAACTCCGGATTCCCCGCATTCTGGCCAAACCTTACCTTTGCCGCAAACAACTGTTAGTTTTTATGTGGCTGAATAATATCCTGGAGACGATCGGCAATACCCCTCTCATCAAGCTCAATAAGATCACGAAAGATATACCCGCTACGGTGCTGGCGAAGGTGGACTATTTCAACCCCGGTAACTCCATCAAAGACCGCATGGCGCTGAAGATGGTAGAGGTAGCAGAAGCCGAAGGCAAACTCAAGCCCGGCGGAACCATCATAGAAGGCACGAGTGGCAACACCGGTATGGGCCTGGCGCTGGCCGCATGCGTAAAGGGATACAAATGCATTTTCGTTACCACAGATAAGCAATCAAAAGAGAAAGCCGATATACTGAAAGCAGTTGGCGCGGAGGTGATCGTTTGTCCTACGAACGTTGACCCCGAAGATCCACGCAGTTACTACAGCGTGGCGAAGCGGCTTGGAAAGGAAGTGCCCAACTCCTACCACATGAACCAGTACGACAACCTGGCGAACAGGCTGGCGCATTATGAGTCGACAGGACCAGAGATCTGGGAACAGACGGAAGGTAAGATCACGCACCTGGTGTGCACAGCAGGCACGGGTGGAACGATCACCGGCACGGCGATGTTCCTGAAAGAAAAGAACCCGAACATCCAGGTGTGGGCGATAGACGTGTATGGTTCACTGCTCACGAAATACTTCAGGACGGGCGAGGTGGATATGAACGAAGTGCATCCTTATATCTCGGAAGGCTTTGGTGAAGATTTCGTCCCCGAGAACTATGATATGAGCGTAATCGATCATTTTGAACAGGTGACGGATAAGGATGGCGCGGTGATGGCGCGTAAGCTGGCGAAGGACGAAGGGATATTCTGCGGTTATAGCGCGGGCAGTTGCATACAGGGGCTGATGCAGTTGAAGGACCGGCTGAAAAAAGACGACGTGGTGGTATGCATATTCCACGACCATGGGAGCCGTTATGTAGCGAAGATCTACAATGACCAGTGGATGATGGAACGTGGGTTCCTTGATGTGAAGAGTTTCAAGGATATCGTGAATGGCAGAAGCGGCGCGAAGAAGCTGGTGACGGTGGAGCCGCAAAATACGGTGGCGGAAGCTGTAGAGTTGATGAAGAAATACGATATCGAGCATATACCTGTTGTAAATGGCAACGGTCCTATTGGTGCCGTGAGTGAAGCTGGATTGTTCCTGAAGGTGTTCTCTAACCCGGAGATAAAGACCGCTACGGTAGAGAGCGTGATGGAGAAGCCGTTCCCTGTGGTGGAATTCGATACGCCGGTGGAAAGACTGGGAAGTCTTATTAATAAAGAGAATGGCGCTGTGCTGGCCAAGGATGAGAAGGGGGATTATCACATCGTGACGAAGTATGATGTGATACAGAGTTTGGCGAAGTAGGCGCTTAGGTTACAGGTTACAAGTTGCAGGTTACAAGTTGCAGGTTACAAGTTGCAGGGAGGACTGCATGCAGTTAGAAGGAAGTTGTAGGCAGATGGCAATGTGACGGGAAGCTGATGCGGTGTTATATAAAGGTATATCGGGGTAAATACGGGGTTTGTTCTCTATAGGTTCACTGTAGGTTCCCTGTAGCTTCACTATAGGTTCACTGTAGCTCGGCGGGAAAGAGTCAATGGTCAATGGTCAATGGTCAATAAGGACGCGGGATAATGATCAAGCTTACATGCAAATCAAAATAAAAGACCAGGCCGGGGGTGTTGTTGTCTTAGATAAGACACCTAAACGGATCATATCGCTGGTCCCTTCACAAACAGAATTATTATCTGACCTAGGACTGGATGAGGCGGTAGTGGGCATCACGAAATTCTGTGTGCACCCGGAAGAATGGTTCCGGAGTAAGACGAGAGTTGGTGGAACGAAGACCGTCGACATCGAGAAAATTAAAGCACTCCGCCCCGATCTTATCATCGCGAATAAAGAGGAGAATGTAAAGGAGGAGGTAGATGAATTGCGTGATATCGCGCCGGTGTATGTCAGTGATGTGAATGATCTCGATGGCGCGCTATCGATGATAAAAGACATTGGAGATCTCACGGGTAACGCAATGCAGGCGGAAGATATCATTACCTCGATACGTACATCGTTTGAGCACCTTCAGGCGCAACTACCCAACAACAACGATCAACTTTCCACCGCTTACCTCATCTGGCGCGATCCGTATATGGTGGCGGGTGGCGATACATTCATTGGTGATATGATGCGGCGCTGCGGGTTAACTAATGCATTCGAGCACTGGGAACGTTATCCCGAGGTCGGTGTTGAAGAACTCGCGCAATGCGACCTAATCCTACTCTCATCGGAGCCCTACCCTTTCCAGGAAAAGCATATAGATGAATTCTGTACAAAGTACCAGATATCACGTATCAAATTGCTGCTCGTGGACGGCGAGATGTTCAGTTGGTATGGGAGCAGGCTGAGGCGAGCGGCGGGTTATTTTGGGGAGTTAATTAATAAGAAATAAGAAACAAAAAATAAGGAATAAGGAAGTAGGCTGCGTAACCTTATCCCCACTCGTAACTCGTCCTTTCCGCGCTACATCACATGTTGGGATGCGCATTCGCCTTTCACCTTTATCTTTAATTATGAAAGAACCGGTACTGGATAAACCTTCGAAGAAGAAGCCGTTTTTTCCCGTCAGCAAAGACCTCAAGAACTACCTGAAGAAGTATGGTCGCGAGGTGCAGTTGCCGGTGACATATAACGACCTGCTGAAGATCACCTACTCCATACCGCTGAAAGATAAAGAAGGGAAAGACACGTTGTGGGAGAAGACCCTTTACGACATGAAGGACTGGGAGCACCTGCGGGAGGGTTTGCTGAAGCTGTACGCGATCATTAAGACCGAGGGCGATTTCTCTTTTACCTCTCACCTGGATGTTGCCCGCATCGACTACTGCACATTCGGCAACTCCAACCCATTCCGCATACGGATCGTCAACCGGTTCAACGATAACTACGATCACTATTATATCAAGAAAGAAGACGCGTCGCGGGTGTACGGGCTGGAGCTGGAACACCTCCTCTCCCCTAACCGGATGAGTTTCCTGACAGGTGAGGGGACATTGGTAGAAGAACACATCATCGGCCTGCCCGGGGATGTATTTATCAAGCAACACCTGGACCGCGCTGAAACAAATAAGATCCGCCTGGCAAAAGAATTCGTGAAGTTCAATGAACGATGTTTCATCCGGCTGCTGGGCGATATGCGGAGTTATAATTTCGTGGTGAACGTGTCGCCCGACATAGAGGATTACCAGTACCGTTTGCGGGCCATCGATTTCGACCAGCAATCATACGAAGGGCGCAAGAGCCTTTACCTGCCACAGTTCTTTAAAGAGAACCTGGCTTTCGTAGACCTTACGCTGAAACACCTGAATAAAGAAAGCATCGAACAGTACCAGGCCGAAGAAAGGACGCTGATGGCACTTCGGCTAGCCGCCTCGCGCTACCGCGTGAGTGAACTCATCAATATTATGAGTAATGACGTGATCTCTACCAAGGATAAAGTAGACCGGTTAAAACACGACCTGGCTGAACACTTCCAGGCGAATGGTATGCTGCGTTGTAAGAGCATGGGCGAGGTGGTGAAGCAGACGCTGCGGCGATCGCTGAAGAAGAGCCTGGGTTTGATCCAGAAGAATCTGGGGAAGATCAGTGATTAGGGGGCGCGAATGGGGGACGCGAATGAGCGCCAATGTGAGGATGGTTTTTTGGTGTACAGTCACCCTACGGGTGGTCGGATACCGGGGAACGAATTTAGGGGCCGATCCGTGTCGTTCGTGTGCCTATATTTGCCGAACTTTTTACGGAAGCACAAGTGCGTGGCAACGTAAGTTCACGGTCCGGCACTTCATCCAAAAACCTAAAGAATTATGGCAAACCAACAAATCCTGCAACTGCTGGGCGACAAAGCGGAATCGCTGCTTAATTACCAATCCAAGACAGTAGACAAAAGCCAGTTGCACCTTCCTTCGGCCGATCATATGGATAAAGTCTGGAGTCTCAGCAACCGCAATAACCAGGTT
>JAJTCI010000015.1 GCA_021323155.1 Chitinophagaceae bacterium
GACAGAGTACGGGATCGTTAACCTCTTCGGAAAGGCTTTGAAACAAAGAGCGAAAGCCCTGATCAATATCGCGCACCCGGACCACCGGGAGGCGTTGGAAAAGGCATTTTTCGAGCGTTTCGCGTTGATGCCGGTTTAAGGAACCAGCTCCAATGCTGAAATAAAAAAACGCCAGTGCTTTTCAGCCTGGCGTTTGTATTATGGTTCTTAAAAGGATTTTCCTTACCTGGGGGCGGGGTTAGTGGTCGCTAAGGGATTCACCTTCCCGGTTTTGTTGTTCCAATGTCCAGTCGCTGGTGAGTGATGTGGCGATCCATACGTTGCCGGATTTCCGGAATACCTGCACACCGAGGCCTGCTTTCCTGCGGAACTCCTCTTCCAGGCTGGCGACGGTCATGTGTTTATCAATATTGATGTCCACCGCGGCCCCGGCGGCTTTGGACAGGTCGGAACCGGCTTCGCCAGGCTTCAGTATTTCTTCGCGCGACGGTACTTTTTTAGCACCAGCGGACGATCTGAAGAACTCGAGTTTTAAAAAAGGGAATACGTCCGTGAACTGCTTTTGCAGGTTCCACAGCGAGATCCCTTCTTTAACCTGGAGATGCATATTCATAAACATAATAGGTCCTTTTTAGTTGTTGTTGACAATACATAAGACCCGCGACCAAAACTATCGGCGACGCGCACTGAAAACAATGACTTTCGTCATTTTTTGAATTTTTCACACGTCGCTACGATTTCTCCCGGGTACAATGCGAATGTAGCGCGCGGCGGGGCGGTAAAATCTGACGTGTGTAACCAGGGAAGGTGATTGTCATCAACTTTGCCAAACTGCGGGTTTGTGCCAGTATATGTTAAGTGCGTGGGATTTAAGGAGTTTGTAATAGGAGAAAAAGGTGGGTTAAGCGGATTCAGATAGAAGTGCACATCCGGCTCAATGTGCGCTGGTTTTTTATCTCAGAAACCCATGATAGGCAGCAATTTCTAAACGGATAGGTGCTTACATCGGTGACGCTGGTGCTTGATACTTGATACTTGCTTCCTTTATATCCCGTGCACTCCTTTAGCCTTTAAAATGAATAGTGAATTTGCTCCCCTTGCCTTCTTCGCTTTCCACTACAACCTGGCCCTCGGCTGCATCCACTATTTTTTTAACGAGGTATAACCCTATGCCCTGGCCTTCAATTTCATTTTGAAGCCTTCCGTACATGGCAAAGATCCTGGCATTATCTTTTTTGGAGATGCCAATCCCGTTATCTGAAACTGATAAAACCACGTGATGGTTTTCCCAATTAGTATCAATATTTATTTCCGGGGTTGTGTCACCACTATACTTAAGGCTATTTGAAATCAGGTTGAAGAGTACGCTCCGAAGATTATTTTTTGTAAAGAGAATGCGTTTAACATTCAGGCGCCGGTTTATAACGGCTTTTGAAGATTTTAATTTGTCTCCCAAACTCCAAAGAACATTATCCAGTACTTCGTCGATGTCCACCATTTCTAATACCAACATACTGTTTTCAACTTTGGCAACTGTTGCAATATCTCCAATTAATGAACGGAATTTTTTGACAGATGAATTAATTACCGTCAGGTATTCATTCAGTTCCGGACCGATAACCTTTAGATTATTCATAACAGCAATGCTCGTTTCTATATTGGTCAGGGGTGCCAACAGGTCATGTGAAGCGGTGAGAACGAAGTTGTCAAGGTCATTGTTGATACGCTCCAGGATCTTGTTTCTACGTTCCGCGTTAGACTGCGCTTTTTTAAGTTCCGTTATATCGTTAAAGGTGATGATCGCGCCGTTTATTTTGTTATCGGGCTGCTGTAAATAGGGCATGGTCATGACCTGGTACCATTGGCCATCCTTGGTTTCTATCTCTTTTGTTATGACATCGCCTTTTGAAAGAACTTTCTTAATATCGTCGGTCAGTGTTTCAAACTTAATATTCGTGGAAATATTGCTTAATGGCCGACCTATATCCGTTGGTAAAAGATTTATCTGTTTTACGGTGCCGGGCGAAAATTTCATGAGCACCAATTCTGTATTCACAAACAGCTGCCCGTTGATATTGCTTCGGAAATAGTTGTCGAGATCACTATTCACCTCCTCCAGTTCCTTATTCTTTAGCTGGTATTCGGAGTTGATCGTATGTAGTTCTTCATTCACTGACTGCATCTCCTCGTTGGTGCTTTGCATTTCTTCATTGGAAGAGAGAATTTCTTCATTATAGGCCTGCATGTTCTCATGAGAAATTTCCAATTGTTGGTAGATGCCCTTGAGCGTCTCTTTCAATTCCGCAACTTCCGCTTCCAGGTTCTTTGTATACTGGTCCATTGCAGCATGCACGGAAAACAGGCGTTTTTTCTTTATTGCGGTAACAGAAGGAGATGATTCGGACAATGAAACCAGGAGAAATAGCTTTTCTTTTTTCTTAAATTTCAGGGGTATGACAGTAAGGCAAACGTTTACTGTTGATTTCCCATATTTGATCTCTATGCCGTCGAGTGAAGTTTTTTTCCCGGTCCTTATAGCTGTATGACTGGCCGTATTGAATGCGATGGATAATGGGCCAGGTAACAGTTCGGACAGATTTGTAGTAAAGTTTTTCTGGTGCAGGAATTTCGTGGTATCCCCATAGGTTTTTACAACTGTATTGTTGTCATCAACGCAAAGGATCAGCGCACCGGTCTCTGTGGACAAGGCTATGTTTATTGCTTCTATCAAAGATACCGGTGGGACGGAAGTCTCATTTAGTAAGAACTTTTCTGTAAGGGGTGCAGGGTGACGCATCACCGGCATGGAGAAAGCATCGAAACTTACTATTTTCTTTTGTTGCCTGTTCCTGAATATTTTCCATTTCTTGTCTACCAATTCAAGGTTTTCCGCTATGGGCACCGGGTTTTCGCTGGGGCCGAGGAATAAATATCCATCCATTTTAAGACCGAACAGGAATTGGGTTAAAACCTTCTTTTGCAGGATGGGAGCCATGTATATAAGCAGGTTCCTGCAGCTGATGAAGTGCATATTGCAGTAGGGCGGGTTCTTCACCAGGTCATGCTCCGCAAAAATGACCATGTTTCGAATCTCCGGCTTTACCTTACAGGACGCGCCTTCTCTTGTAAAGAAGTTTTCCAGCCTTTCCTCGGACAGGCCATCGGTAATATTGTGATTATAAACCCCTTTGGCAGCGAACGCCAGGGCTTCGCTATCTATATCGGTAGCAAAGATTTTTATTACGGGAGATGGGACTTTGGGTTTTAACTGCTCTGCTATGAGAATAGCTAAGGAATAAGCTTCTTCACCTGTTGCACAACCTGCTACCCAGAATTTGAGTTCTTCTTCCGGCAATAATTTATTTATTATATCCGGAATTACATGATTGCTGATGTATTCAAAAGCTTCTTTGTCTCTGAAGAACGATGTAACGTTTATTAAAAATTCCTGCGCCAGCGTATCTGCCTCCCCTGGCGTGGTTTTAATGTAGCTGAGATAGTCTATGAGCCGTGGTATGCTGTGAAACGCCGCTCTTTTCTTAATTCTCCTAAGAATAGTTGGTTGTTTATATTCCGAGAAATCAAATGGAGATTTTTCTTTCACAACATCAACGATCTCTGACAGGTACCTTTCATCTTCTTTGTTATGGATACCTAATTTTTCATCGCCGTTAACGTATGCTTCGATCGTGCCGGGCATTAATTCCGGTTCCCTGATGAAGTCTACCATGCCCGTGGCTATTGCATTTGTAGGCATGCTTGCGAACGCGGATGTTTCAGGGTTTCGTGCGATCACCATACCGCCAGCTTCTTTGATAGCGATTATGCCCTCGGTGCCGTCGGACCCCAGCCCTGAAAGAATAACGCCAATCGCTTTGGTTCCCACGTCTGCAGCAAGTGAATTAAAAAAAAGATTGATCGTTAATTGGTTGCTTTTGTTCTTTTCCTTGTTGCTTAGGTATAAGCTGCCTTTGCGGATGGTCATAAGCATGTCACTGGGGATAAGATAGACTTCATTACTGTTTACGCTCATTCCATTAGTAGCTTCTTTGACCAGCAGTTTACTGTGCCTGGCGAGTAGCTCTACCATCCGGCTTTTAAAATCAGGTGAAAGGTGTTGTACAATTACATAGGAAACAGCATCTAACGGTGTATGGTCAAAAAATGTATTGATCTCGTCCATGCCTCCTGCCGAGGCACCAATGGCGATAATATAGTTAGGCTGAGCCATCTTTAAATTGCACAAAGGTTTGATGCCGGTCACCAGGAAGGGATTTAATAAGACTGACTGGCTGACTGGCGGGTACTTAGTGTTGTCTCATTGGAGCAATTACCCGGCCGCAAAAGTTTTGATCCCGAACAGTAAGAGATCAGATAGTTAGCAGCATTTAACGGGCTTCATAACTGGATTTATTGCATAATGAATTTCTTTTGTTACATATATAACACATTTGAGTCATCAGGTTCAATTACTGTTTGGTTATAGTGCCCCACATTTACGTGGAATAGGATACCAAAAAGGAAAAGATGCACAAACAGGAGTATGTTCAGTATTTGCAGGGGAAACTTCTTAGTCTAAAGATGCAATATCTGCAGGAAATAAATACCGGGAAGAACCTCGTGCTGTTGCAGGGGCTAAATGGGATAATTGAAACATTAAATACGGAGATACAATTATCACAGTATGAGCTTAAGAATCATCTCGGCAGACAGGATAATTGATATCGATTGAACGGGCATCATAAATAGGGACGATTAATTTACTTGCTAAACAGAACTCCATGAAATCACTATTATTTCCACAGGGACGCGTTGCGATCACGTCACAATTAAAAAAAGAAGAAGCCAGGTATCTTATGGTGCTGGAAAGCGGCGCTGATGCGGTACAACTTCGAATGATCCAGGAACGCATGGTAGGGTTACAGGCACAGTTGATGCGGGCAAATAATGGGGGCATCGAGGGTTCAAAAGGTTTTTATTAACTTAAAGAGAGGAATGGTGTAAAATACCGGGCGATAATTGACCAGGGGAGAACTGGGTTTGCAAAACAAAACGATGACGCTATCGCTCTTTTTTGTTTTTTGCATGTGTCGCTGAAGCAAGGCTTCGCTCCACCTGCTCCAAACAAAAAATCCCTGGGCACGGGGATTAGCTTCGCTGATCCGCTGTGGGGGTAGCAGAACAATCAATGCCCGTTCGCTCCGCTCACTTGATTTTTGTTTTTCCTCGCTTTTGCAAATTCATTTGCAACGCTCAAAAAACAAAAATCCCCCGCCTGTTGGCGGGGGCATTGATTGTTCTGCGGAGACTGAGGGATTCGAACCCTCGATACAGTTTCCCGTATACACACTTTCCAGGCGTGCTCCTTCAACCACTCGGACAAGTCTCCAAAATATTCCAGGACCGACGACCGGATCATCGGGGGCGGCAAAAATAAGGGATTACCAGTTCTTCATGTGTTCCTCCACGATTCTTTCGGAATCGGCGGGTTTGTGTTCTTTCCACTTGGGATCGTATTTCACGAAAATGCCCAGCCACAGGCTCCGTGAGAGTCGCATAAAAAATGGTTGCAATACGATCAGCAGTACCGCGTTGATCGCCAGCCAGTAAAAGATCCTGTCGTCATCCACTGAAAACCCGATGAATATCCACCAGGCGGCGATGGTGAGTATGGAGAAAACTACGCTCAGTCCATAGCTGACGTAGCCGGTCCCGTAATAGAAGCCTACCTCTATCTCCGTTCGCTGGCCGCAAACGGCACAGCGCTCATGCATTTTCAGGTTATTCTTCAGATCGTAGGGGTTCTGCGTGACGAATAATTCGCCTTTCCGGCAGCGGGGACACTTGTTCTGAAATAATGAAGAGAGGTAACCGATCACGGCTCAGATTTGGCTGCAAAGGTACTTACTATCCCTGGTGTTGTTTGATAATGTTCTCTAAAACATTCGCCTGTACTACACCTGACTGGCGCCATATAATTTTGCCCTGGCGGAACAAAATAAGCGTTGGAACTCCCTGTACCTGGAAGGCATTGGCAACCGCGGGGTTTTTGTCTACGTCCAGTTTAAGGATTCGTACGCCGCCCTGCATTTTATCCCGCAACTCCCGTAAGATGGGGGTCATCATTTTGCAGGGGCCGCACCACTCGGCGTGGAAATCGACCAGCACCGGCGTATCGCCGTTGATGAGGTCGCGGAACGTTTCTTTAGTGCTCGTTTCCATTTCGGTTTATGGTTTTTCCTGCAAACACTGTTCCGCAGCTCAACGCTGTGCACTAATCTTCCAGTACCTTTTCCATCTTCATACTGCGGGATCCTTTGATGAGCACGTAGGCGTCATTTAACTGCTGCTTTTGGTACCAGGACCTTGCGGCGCTGGCATCTTCCAGGTAAATGAACGGGTGCGCGATATTGGAATAATCGCCACCCACCAGCACTACCTGGTCCCAGTTGTATTGCTGCAGCAAGCGAACAATATCCTGGTGTTCGGCAATGCTTTCCTGGCCGAGTTCCATCATCGCGCCGAGCAGCAATACTTTTTTGTCCGCCCGGATCTTTGCGAAATTTTCGATGGCGGCTTTCATACTCGAGGGGTTGGCGTTATACGCGTCGAGGATAATATGGTTGGTGCCACGGTTCATCATCTGCGACCTGCTGTTGGAAGGTGCGTACCCGCTGATGGCATTTGTTATCTTGTCTGCCGGCACTTTGAAATACCTGCCCACCGCTACCGCGCAGAGCACGTTGGGGAGGTTGTATTCACCTACCAGCTGCGTTTGAATGGTACTGTTGTCGTCTCCCGTCAAGCCCACAGTAAGGAAGGGTTCGCTGGTGATGACCCGTCCCGTGGTATTGGCATCTGTAGTGCCGTACCGGTATACCTCTCGTATTCCATTACTCATTTCCCGCAGGTAGTCATAATCAGAAAAGATAAACGCGCTGCCGTTGTTTTGTCGCAGGTAGTCGAATAGTTCACCCTTGCCTTTTTTTACCCCTTCGATGCCACCAAATCCTTCGAGGTGCGCCTTGCCGCAATTGGTGATGATGCCATGGGTTGGCAGCACGTAAGTGCAATAGTCAGCGATCTCTCCCTGGTGGTTCGCGCCCATTTCGATCACGGCCATTTGCGCGTCTTTTTTTATGCTGAGCAGGGTCACGGGTATACCGATGTGATTGTTCAGGTTGCCTTCCGTTGTGTAAGTAGTGAAGTGTGACGCAAGCACCGTACTCACCAATTCCTTGGTAGTTGTCTTACCATTACTGCCCGTGACCGCGATGAAAGGGATATTAAATTGGAGCCGGTGGTGGCGGCCTAGTTGCTGCAGCGTTGACAGCACATCTTCAACCAATACCAGGCGCTCGTTCTTTTCGTCTACCGGTTCGTCTACCACAGCGTAAGCGGCGCCGTTTTGCAAGGCCTGCAAGGCAAACAGGTTGCCGTTGAAGTTGGGTCCTTTTAAAGCGAAGAAGATATCACCCTGTTTCAGCTTGCGCGTATCGGTTTGAACGGACGGATGTTCCAGGTAGACCTGGTAAAGCGATTCTATCGACATGGCTGCAAGATATTACAGGATTGAAAACGAACGCACCTTGTTCCCTTAACACACACGCATGAAAAAAGCCACCCAATTTCTCAGATGGCTTTTTTGCTGTATTTACCTTTTCCTTATCTCTTTTGTCTGCGTGAAGGGAAGAAGTTACCGGTCTTGCGGCCTTTTCCTTCAGAGGCGCCGAAGTGCGTCATCGCGCAACGGAAACCGATGGTGCTGCTGGACACGTCTTCCTCGAGGAAACGACGTGAGCCGGGACTGAGCCAGTAAGGCATGTCCATCCAACTGCCACCTTTCAATACCCTTGATTTATCCGATACCAGGGTAGTTACGCCGTACTGGTATACATATCTTACAGAAGTAGCCGTGTCACCATCCAGGTGGTTAATAGCGTAAGAACGCTGGTAGTTCCGCCGGTTGCGGAGGGCAGAATCTTTTTCATTTACCATGTAGATCCGGCCGAGACTGTCACGCAGGCTACCCTGTGATTTTGCAGGATCCACTTTTTTAAACACGTTACCACGGTAAGGGTTCAGGTCATCCATATCGAACCCGGTCATCGGCCTGTAAACGTCGCCAGTCCATTCGCTCACGTTTCCACTCATATTGTACAAACCAAAAGCATTCGGGATGAAGGAAGTAACAGGAGCCGGTACCGCCGCGCGGTCGTTCAGACCACCAGCCACACCCATGTAGTCACCGTTACCCCGCTTGAAGTTACCGAGGAAAGCACCCTGCCATGTACCACGGCGGGTACCACGGAGGTTGTCATATCCATCATTCTTCCAGGAATAAATATTCTTATTAGCGATCAACTCCTCACCACGCTTCTTCTCGCTCTTACGTGGCTGTGGGTTTTCAGCGATCTGGGCTAAGGCCGCATATTCCCATTCTGCTTCCGTAGGGAGGCGGTATTCAGGGAAGAGAATGCCATCTTCAAACTGCACGGTTGTACGGGGTTTGCCTTGTGCGTCCTTCAACGGATTTTTCTTTGGCTTGCCAGGTACACCGGTGTATTCACCCATCAGGTAAGATTTGGTATGGAAGTTCTCCATACCGCCACCGCCCATGTCGGTCTTAACAGCGCTCTTATTCTGGTACCCTTTTTTGATCAGTTCCAGCTGGTTCACACGGTCGCCTCTCCATACGCAGAAATCATACGCCTGCCTCCAGGTTACGCCTACTACCGGGTAGTAGTTGAACGAAGGGTGGCGGAAATAATATTCTACATATGGCTCATTATAAGCAAGTTCGCTTCTCCAAACCAGTGTGTCGGGCTTGGCGGATTCAACGACTTCGGGGTTTGGATCACCGAAAACGTTGGCTACCCAGTACAGGTATTCACGGTAGTGCACGTTGGCCACTTCCGTTTTATCCATCAGGAATGAATTAACAGTTACACGGCGGGGGACGTTATTCCAGTCGCCCATCACGTCTTCCTGGGTTGCTCCCATCGGGAAAGTACCGCCCTGGACGAAGACGAGGCCTGGGCCTGTCTTGAGGTCGGAAGCCTTGGCAACGAAGAATCCACCCTGGTTCTTGTCGTTATAGTTCCAGCCGGTGGCTGAAGACGACTCAGGCTTCTTTTTGAAGAGTTTACAGGAGGAGAGCGTTCCCACAGTGGCCAGTAAGAGTATCCAATTTTTTACACCAGTAAGCATTGTCATTTGACAGATTTTGATTCGTAATTAACGACTCCGATGGACGAATATTGTTTTAGGCTTGTTAAGAGTGCGAATATAAAGATTTCTGCCAACCAAACGTGAGGGTGAAAACTTCTTTCTCTGTTAGCGAAAACCTAATAAGGCAAGAGCCCGGAACCCCCTTGGTATGAAAAAGATCAGCAATATGACCCTGGCTGATTCGACGCTTGCGCATCATCCGCTCATAAAACTGTAAGGGTAAACAGCGAAAAAACCGGGACGGGTGTCTATATTTACTGTAACATTGCAAGCACGGTATTGGCACTGACAGCAGCCATATAACCTTAAAACTCTAAGCTAAACGAACCGGATGGCCTGAATTCTACTCTATTTGAAAGCAAATGATTGCTGATTTCAAGAGCTCTACATTACATTAAACACTCTTTTAGATGAAAGGAACAACACTGAGAACTGCTGTTTTGCTAATGTCATGCGCGTTGTTTAAGCAGGGTCTCGGACAAACGGACCCTAACAGGACCATCAACGTCGTTACGACCGCTGTCCCGTTTTTAAGGATCTCGCCAGACGCCCGGTCGGGTGGTATGGGCGATGTGGGCATCGCTACCAGCCCTGACCCAAGCGCTTCGTTCTGGAACCTGGGGAAGCTGCCATTCGCGCAAAGCAAGGCTTCTATTTCGGCAACCTATACTCCGTGGCTGAGAGGACTTGGCCTGAACGATATATACCTGACCTCCCTGGCCGGCTATTATAAACTGGACGACGACCAGGCCCTGGCCAGCTCGCTGCGGTATTTCAGCCTGGGAAATATCCAGTTCACTGACAACGCCGGTAACGAATGGGGGAGTGCCCGCCCAAGAGAGTTCTCCTGGGACGTGGGCTATAGCCGCAAACTGTCAGACAAAACAGCCTTAGGTGTGGCGCTTCGTTATATCAACTCCAACCTTACCGGTGGCGGGGTGGTCAACGGAAGCACCAATTACAAAGCGGGTAATGCCGTGGCGGGAGATCTTTCTCTTTTCCACACCGGCGTTACCGAGGACAAGGGCGGATGGAGCTGGGGCGTTACGCTTTCGAACCTGGGTTCCAAGATCTCGTACACCAATGAGGTGAATAACAAAGACTATATCCCGGCTAACCTTGGCGTAGGTGTGTCTTATACGAAGGTATTTGACGAGATGAATAAGATCCAGATCGCTTTGGATGTCAACAAGTTACTTGTTCCGACGCCGCCGATGCCGACGGACCAGTCTGATCCTGACTGGTTTGCGAAAGACTCGGTAGCCTTGATTGAATACCGCAGCCATGGCGTAATGTCCAGCTGGTTCAAATCTTTCAGCGATGGAGGTAATGAGTTGAAAGAACTGATGCTGGCGTTCGGCGCTGAATACTCTTACAACGACCAGTTCATGTTCCGCGCGGGCTATTTCTACGAGGACAAGACCAAAGGCAACCGTAAATTCTTCTCTATGGGCGTCGGGGTTAAATACAATGTCTTCGGGTTGAATTTCTCCTACCTGATCCCTTCCGGGAACGGGGTGAACAGGAACCCGTTGTCGAATACGTTACGCTTCAGCCTGCTGTTCGATCTGGATAAAGAGAATACAGGCACCAAGTAATCTACATTGATAAGATTTTAAGAGCGAAGGAATTACCTTCGCTTTTTTCGTTTAAACACCATCTATGTCATACAGGATCGGGCAGGGAATTGACTTTCACCAGTTGGCCGAAGGGCGCGAGCTGTGGCTCGGTGGCGTTAAGATCCCCCATACGAAAGGCGCGGTAGGGCATAGTGATGCCGATGTGCTCCTGCATGCGATCTGTGACGCGATGCTGGGCGCGCTGGCATTGGGCGACATTGGAATGCATTTCCCCGATACCTCTTCTGAGTTCAAGAACATTGACAGCAAGATCTTGTTGCAGCGCACCTATGACCTGGTGGCGGGCAAGGGTTACCAGGTGGTGAACGTCGATTCCACCGTGTGCCTGGAGCAACCTAAGATCAAACCGCATGTGGCGGCTATGAAGACTGCCATCGCGGGTATCCTCAGGATAACCGAGGATGATGTCTCAGTGAAGGCAACCACCACGGAGCAGATGGGCTTCGCCGGGAGGGAAGAAGGCCTGGTTGCTTACGCGTCTGTGTTACTGCAAAAGAAATAGTTTAACAATAACGATAGTCGTTACCGGCCGTCAAATGATTCGCAAATGGGTATTTTACAGGTACGAATTGTCAATCAATCATTAAATCCGCTTCCCGCTTATGCCACCAGTGGTGCTTCGGGTATGGATTTAAGGGCGGATCTGCATCAGGCTATTGTACTTGGGCCACTCGAGCGTGTTTTGATCCCCACCGGGATATACATTGAACTGCCGGAGGGCTTTGAAGCGC
Source organism: Chitinophagaceae bacterium (assembly GCA_021323155.1). Lineage (GTDB taxonomy): Bacteria > Bacteroidota > Bacteroidia > Chitinophagales > Chitinophagaceae > JAEZDC01. The sequence goes on from JAJTCI010000015.1 coordinate 11,603, forward strand.
AGGTGCGACCGAGGAGCGGCCTGGCCATTAAACAGGGGCTGACCTGCCTGAACTCCCCCGGAACCGTGGATGCGGACTACCGTGGAGAGATAAAGGTGGTGATGATCAACCTTTCAGGCGAGCCGCAGCAAGTCAACCCAGGCGACCGTATCGCGCAACTGGTGGTGCAAAAAGTGGAGCGCGTGGAATGGTTATTGGTGAATGATCTGGCAGAAACGGACAGGGGCGCAGGGGGATTCGGACATACCGGAAAACAATAGAATGATAAAGCGATACTATATACTTGTTTTGGTGATAGCCGCGGTGGCATGCCGGCCGGCTAAGAAGGTCCAGAAGATCGAGGAAGCGATCTCGAAAAAGGATACCGCGGTAACTGTTGTGATCACGCAGACCCCGCATATAGATTCTTCCAAGGTGGTGGCGGATATTATGGAGAAGGTGAATCACCGGAGTATCGACTTCAAAACATTTTCCGCGAAAGTGAAGATCGATTACGAATCGCAGGAGCAGAAAGATGGAGGCACCGCGCATATCCGCCTGGAAAAAGATAAAGTACTCTGGGTTTCGTTAACCGGGACGCTCGGAGTGGAAGGTTACCGCATGCTGGTGACGCCCGATAGCGTGACCCTTATGAATAAACTGGATAAAACCGTGCAGTACCGTACGATCAGCTACCTGCAGGAGCTTACCGATATCCCGTTCGATTTTAAAACACTGCAGGACCTGATCATCGGGAATCCAATTTACGCCACGGATAACGTGGTCTCATACAGGAACAGTGGTGACCAGTTACTGGTGCTGATGGTCGGTGACCTCTTCAAACACCTGGTGACGCTGGATAACACGAATTTCAACTTACTGCACAGCAAGCTGGATGACGTGGATGTGATCCGCAACCGCACCTGTGATATCACCTATTCGGATTACCAGGACAATCCCGGGTTCCCGTTCGCGACTAAAAGGGAGATATCGGTTTCGGAGAAAGGGAAGTTACAGCTGCAAATGGATTTTAAACAGTACGCGTTTAACCAGGCGTTAACGTTTCCGTTTAATGTTCCTAAAAATTATAAAAGAAAGTAATTGAAAGGCCGGTAAAGTCGTTAGCCTGTTGGAATATTCATTGTAAATCTGAAAAACCACGATGATGCTGAAAAAAAATCTCCTCTTGTTGGTCTTTGCAATCACCACCCTGGTCGCTGCGGCGCAGCCATCCAAGGAAGAATTGCAACGACAGCAGGATCAGCTCAAAAGAGAAATCGCAGAACTGAACAAGACTTTGGGCGATATCCAGAAGAATAAAAAGCGCTCGTTGGGTGAGCTCACCGCCGTGCAACGTAAGATCCGGGCGAGGGAGGAAATGGTGAACACCATCAGTCGCGACCTCCGCAGGCTGGATGATAATATTTACCTGATCAACCTGGACATCTACCGTTACAGCAAAGAACTGGATACACTCAAGAGGCAGTACGCACAGAGCCTGGTGTTTGCTTATAAAAACCGGAGCAATTACGACTACCTGAATTTTATTTTCTCCGCGAAAAGTTTCAATGACGCGGTCAAGCGGATCGAGTACCTGAAGAGCTATCGCAAACAACGGGAGACCCAGCTCAATACCATCGTGAAGACGCAACAGGTGTTAGAGCAGAAACGCAGCACGTTCAAGGCGAGCATCAACGAGAAGAGCCAGGCGCTCCAGGAACAGAGCAAGACACTGGAAGAGCTGGCAAACGATAAGAAAGAGAAAGACAGGGTAGTAGCTGGATTAAAGAGCCAGGAAAAAGACTTAGGCGCGCAGATCAAAAAGAAGGACAAGGAAAGAAGGGATCTCGCGAACGCGATCTCAGCTATTATCCGAAGGGAAATAGCCGCGGAGAATAAACGGATCGAAGAAGAAAAGAAAAAAGCGGCAACCACGGGCAAGACGACCGCTCCAAAAACAAGTACAGAGCCGGTGACGGGCGTTGCTACTGCTGGCAAGTCGACACGTAAGTATGACCCGTTGGAATCAACACCTGAAGGACTGGTACGATCGATCAATTTCGAAAATAACAAGGGAAAGTTGCCCTGGCCTGTGGATGCGGGTTACGTGTCTGGCCAGTTCGGCAGGAGGCAGGTAGAGGGAACAAAACTCTGGGAAGACAACGACGGTATCCGCATCGAAATGCCTTCAGCCGGCGCTTCCGTTAAGGCGGTGGCAGACGGAGAAGTATCATCCATTTTTGACCTGGGTGGTGAGCAGGCGGTGGTAGTGCGCCATGGTAAATACTTTACCACTTACAGCCATCTCTCATCGGTTAGCATATCCAAGGGTGCGCAGGTGAAGGCAGGGACTGTATTGGGTAAGGCGGCGGCTAATGATGCAGGTGTAGGTGAGACACTCTTTATGGTATCGACCGCCAGCGGTTTCGTTAATCCCGAATCATGGCTGAAAAGAAAATAAGGCAAGGCTTATGATAAGATCCCGCCTTTGAGCGGGATTTTTTATGCGCAGGGTTCCAGCCTGCAGAACCTGCTGTAGAGCTTTTCATACTGCGGTACGATATTCTGGATATCGAATTTCATCGCCTGCTGGAACGCCTGTTCCTTCATTTTAGCCAGGTCATCTTCATTGCCGAGTAACCCGATCGCGAATTCACTCATCGAGGCTACGTCACCGACCTTAGCTGTGTAGCCCGTGGTACCATGAATGTTGATCTCTTTGAGACCACCCGCGTTGGTACTGATGACGGGTACCCTTGCAGCCATCGCTTCCAGTGCGCTCAATCCGAAACTCTCATACTCGGAAGGTAAAAGGAACAGGTCGCTGATGGCGAGGATCTCCTCGATCTGTTCCTGCTTTCCTACAAAACGAATATCGTCGAACACGCCATACTCGCGGCCGAGTTCTTCCGCCACGGGTCTTTCCGGTCCGTCACCCACCATGAGCAGTTTCGCGGGCATCTCGGACCGCACGGAAGCAAAGACCTTGATCACGTCGGGTATGCGTTTCACCTTCCTGAAGTTAGATGCATGCACGAGGATCTTCTCGCTATGTGGCGCGATCACTTTTTTAAACGCGTCGATCGGTTTTTTGCTGAACCTGCTAACGTCAACAAAATTGTAGATCACGTCTATTTCGCGTGTTATTTCAAATGAATGAAAGGTTTCTTCTCTCAGGTTCTGCGACACGGCGGTGATCGCGTCGCTTTCATTGATCGAAAACGTTACCACCGGTTCGTAGGTCTTGTCTCTTCCTACCAGCGTGATATCGGTTCCGTGCAGCGTAGTGATGACGGGCACGTTCCGACCGGTCTTTTTGAGAACGATCTGTTTGGCCATGTAGGCGGCAGACGCGTGCGGGATCGCGTAGTGTACATGCAGCAGGTCGAGGTCATGGTTCAGTATTACATCCACCATCATGCTCGCAAGGGCCACTTCGTAGGGCGGGTAATCAAACAGAGGGTAGGTAGGAACCCGTACTTCGTGGTAAAAAATATTCGCACTGAAGACATTCAACCGCACTGGTTGCTGGTAGGTGATGAAGTGCACGCCGTGGCCTTTATCGGCCAGCGCTTTCCCGAGTTCCGTCGCCAAAACACCACTTCCGCCAAAGGTTGGGTAACAAACAATCCCGATTCGCATAACACAATTTTTATTTGGTATTCCCGCTTCCGCTTGCAAATAACACAATTTATTCCATACCCCTGTTCCGCTCCTGTAAGGCTGGCAGGTTTACAATCAACATTTCTTTATCTTAGTCGCCATGAGAAGACTAACCCTCCTGTTGTGCTTTTTTGCTTTGGGTAAAGCCAATGCCCAGGATCTTACTGAAGATTCCATATTCATTAAACGCATCTCGGATAATATCCTTTCATCCAACGATGCATATGAGAACCTGCGTTACCTCACCAAGAATATCGGCCACCGGCTGGCCGGCTCTAGGGCCATGGTGAAGTCCGAACAGTGGGGTCTTCAAACGATGAAGAAGTACTATCCTGCGAAGGTATATTTCCAGCAGTGCATGGTGCCGCATTGGGTGCGTGGAGGGAAAGATATGGCGGCCCTGACCTATATCGAGAACGGCAAAAAGAAAACCTATGCGCTCGATATGCTCGCGCTGGGTAATTCTTTGGGCTCGGGAGACAAAGGTGTCACCGCCCCGTTGATCGTGGTGACCTCTTTCAAAGACCTGGAGGAGAAGAAAGACCTGGTGAAAGGGAAGATCGTTTTTTACAATATCCCTTTTGAAGACAGTTTCCCCGATC
>JAJTCI010000226.1 GCA_021323155.1 Chitinophagaceae bacterium
TGCGCCCGATCATGATCAAATGGAACGGCGGCGCGAAGTCTTCGTGCACGAAGGTTATATTGAAATACCGGAATATTTCCCGCAGTAAGGAGTTATCGAATACATGGTGATGAAGGCACCTATTCTCAAAGTTCTTTAATGAGCGTTCATGATAGAATTCCCGGTCCCGGATCTCCGGCGTGAGCGCGTAGTCGTGCAGATCCAGTATTTCGGCAAGATGGGTGAGATCGTGCTCGGTGGTATTGTTCTCAAAGTCCCATTTGATGTGGTCAAAGGAGGTTACCGACCTGTTACGATCAAACGTGAATCGTTTGTCTGGTAATACCAGCAGCAGGGTCCCGCCTGGTTTCAGTACCCGCAGCCATTCTTTCACTGCCTTTAAAGGATTGGCAAAATGTTCAAGACTGTGGCTGGACAAGAGAAAATCATATGAGCCGTCTGCTACTTGCTCCAGGTTGTTTCCTTCACAGATAAACTGTTGGCCGGTCTGTTTACCTGGCTGATAAGAATAGGTCTTCCCTTCGGCAATCACGCCTTCCCAAACCGTGGTCCCGGAGAAATTACAGCCATCAACGTTTGCGGCTAAGGGGTAAACCGGTAAATATTCATGCTTGCGGAATACCTGGCTTGGGCCACCGATCTCAATTCCCTTTTTACCGATGAAGAGATGGTGCAATTTCCTGAAGCCAGGCAGTTCACGACTGAACATCCGCTTCCTGAGGTTTGCGGCAATGCTGCGCAGGCCCATGTGTGGTTATTTTAATACGGAGATCGGTGCATGGTCCATATCAGTAAACTGCTGGTTCTCGCCCGCCATTCCCCAGATAAATGAATAATTTGAAGTGCCGCAACCGAAGTGTACGCTCCATGGCGGTACGATCACTGCTTCGTGGTTTTGCATCACAAGATTTCGCGTTTCCTGCGGCTCACCCATAATATGGAAAATACGCTGCTCTGCCGGCACGTCAAAGTAAAAGTACACCTCCATACGACGTGTGTGGGTATGGGGCGGAACAGAATTCCAGACACTTCCTTCTTTCAATACCGTGAGTCCCATCACCAGCTGGCAACTCCGGATCCCATCAGTATGAATGTATTTATAGATCGTTCTTTCATTCGAGGTGGCGGGTGCACCGAGATTGACCGGCGCCGCCTGTTCCTTCGTGTATTTAGTAGTAGGGTACGCCTGGTGCGCCGGCGTTGACATCAGGTAGAACATGGCAGGCTCGTTCCCTTTCGCGCTGCTGAACTTTATGTCTTTTACCCCACGCCCTGCGTAAAGACATTCCAGCTTATTCAACTTGAATTCAGTTCCATCTACTGTCACCGATCCATCGCCTCCAACGTTGATGATGCCAAGTTCGCGGCGCTCAAGGAAATATCCGGACTTCAATTCGTCGTCGTTTTCCAGCGTTAAAGCCTTGCTCACCGGTTTAGCGCCGCCAATGATCACCCTGTCGAAATGCGAATAGATGTGATTGACCGCGTCGTCCCGCATTAGTCCTTCACATAAAAAGTTCGACCTTAATTCAGCGGTGTTCATTCCCCGGGTTTCTTTCGGGCTATTCTGAAAACGTATTTCCATGAGATAGTAAGAAATAAGAATGAGTAATAAGATGGCAGAAAGTGAACCCCTGCTTTCCTCTTTCGGCAAATGTCCGACTTTTTACCTTCCCATCCAGCCACCGTCGACGGTGAGAATGGTGCCGTGGACATAATTAGCGGCGTCCGAGGCCAGGAACACTACTGGTCCCTTGAAATCTTCCGGCTGCCCCCAGCGGTTGGCGGGTATGCGGGCGAGGATCGATTTACTGCGTTCCTCGTCATTGCGGAGCGCCTCTGTATTATCGGTGGCGATATAACCAGGCGCAATACCGTTTACGTTGACTCCTTTTGAAGCCCACTCGTTGGCGAATGCTTTAATGAGGCTGGACAAAGCGCCTTTGCTGGCAGCGTACCCGGGTACAAGGATCCCGCCCTGGAAGCTGAGCAAAGAACAGGTGAATATGATCTTCCCGCTGCCCTGTTCCAGCATATGCCGGCCGATCTCGCGCGCGAGTATAAAAGGCGCATCAAGATTTATGGAGAGCACCTTGTCCCAATCTTCATCAGGATGTTCCGCAATAGGTTTGCGCAGGATGGTACCCGCGTTGTTGATGAGAATATCAACCCGGTTGTTTTCAGCAAGAAGCTTTTTGATAAACGAGTAGATACTGTCGCGGTCGCTCATATCGCACTGGTAGGCGCTGAACTTCCTGCCGAGTTGCTTCACTTCGTTCTCTACATCGCTGCCGGGTGCGAGGGATGAAGACACCCCGATAATATCGGCGCCAGCCCCGGCAAGTCCCAAGGCCATCCCTTTACCAATTCCCTTATTGCATCCCGTTACGAGGGCAGTTTTACCGGAGAGATCGAAAAGTTTATTCATTAAGAACCGATTGAAGCTTTCTGTGCGTTCACATTCGAGGAAGCATCGATGTGTTGCCAGCCGAAATATTCCCTGGCATTGTTAAAGCAAATATCCTGAATTACTTTACCAATCCAATCAAGGTCGTTCGGCAGTTCGCCCCTTTCGATCTCATCGCCGAAGAGGTTACAAAGCAAACGACGGAAGTACTCGTGTCGGGGATAGGAAAGAAAACTCCTGGAATCGGTGAGCATCCCGACAAAACGACTCAGCAATCCCATATTGGAAAGCGCGTTGATCTGCCGTGTCATTCCGTCCTTCTGATCGAGGAACCACCAGGCTGAACCCCATTGTATCTTCCCAACTGCCGAGCCATCGTTAAAGTTGCCTATCATAGTTGCCATTAGCTCATTGTCGGCCGGGTTGAGGTTGTATAGAATGGTTCGTGTAAGTTTATCTTCGCTATCCAACCTGTTCAGAAATTTCGCCAGCGCCTTTGCCTGCGAAAAATCCCCAATGGAGTCCCATCCGGTGTCAGGCCCCAACTTTCCCATCATCCGGCTATTATTGTTCCGGATCGCGCCAAGGTGGTATTGTTGTACCCAGCCTCTTTCCCAATCCCATTCAGCGAAGGTCACCAGCATCGCCGATTTGAATTTCTTACGTTCCTCCAGCGTGAGCTGACCGCCGGACCTGATCTTGGCAAACAGGCCGATGATCTCACCCTGGCTGTAATCTTCGGCGTATATCTCTTCCAGCCCGTGGTCGGAAACCGAACAGCCATTCGCCGCAAAGAAGTCGTGCCGCTTTTTCAACGCGGCGATGTAATCATTGAAACTACTGATGGATGTGTCTGCGGCCTTTTCCAGGCGTGTGAGGTAGTTATTGAAAGCAGCAGGATCGTCGACGTTCATTGCCGTGTCGGGACGAAACGCGGGCAATATCGGGATCTCAAATCCTTCTTGTTTTAGTTGTTGGTGGAATTGCAGGTCATCTACCGGATCGTCCGTGGTGCAAACTGTCCTAACGTTCATTTTGCGCAAGAGGTTTTTCACAGAATAAGCCGGTGCCAGCAATTTGGCGGTGCATTCTTCATAGATCCTGCCTGCGGTTTTCGAATCCAGTAGTTCATTAACCCCAAAATATCGCTGTAATTCCAGATGCGTCCAGTGGTAAAGCGGGTTACGGAGGGTGTAGGGTACGGTAGCTGCCCACTGTTCAAATTTTTCCCGGTCGCTGGCGTTGCCAGTACAGTAACGTTCATCCACACCGTTTGTGCGCATCGCACGCCATTTGTAATGATCGCCATATAACCATACCTGTGTCAGGTTTTCAAACTGTTTGTCTTCCGCTATTTGTTGCTGCGGCAAATGACAATGGTAATCAATGATGGGCATCCCTGCGGCAAACACGTGGTAGAGATGCTGGGCTGTCTTGTTTTCCAGGAGGAAATTTTCGTCTAAAAACTTTTTCATGGTCTCTTCTATTAATTTTCAGTGCCGAAGCATTCTTTCTGCTTCAATACCCAATTTTTTCAATGCATCATAAGCTCACGCCACGTTTCCATGGTATAAAATCGTCCTGGTTAAGCAGTACGGATTTAGGAATTACCTCACCACTTGCTGCTTTTATACAGTATTCCAATATCTCTTCTCCCATTTGCTCGATCGTTTTCTCGCCTTCAATCACAGGCCCTGTGTTGATATCAATGATATCCCGCATCTTTTGCGCGAGTTTGTTGTTAGTGGCTACCTTAATGGTGGGACATACCGGGTTCCCGGTGGGCGTTCCCAGGCCGGTAGTAAATAGAATAAGTGTGGCGCCCGAGGCAGCTTTCCCTGTTGTAGCCTCAACGTCATTGCCAGGTGTGCAAACAAGATTGAG
>JAJTCI010000227.1 GCA_021323155.1 Chitinophagaceae bacterium
GCCTCTTCATTGTAGCGGACGTGATCGAATATACCCCACCTGAGGAAGAAGACCTGTTTATAGATTAACTTTCGGCCATGTTACAGGAAAGGATCCGGCGACTCGCCGGTCAATACGCCAATGAATTCATTGAGATTCGCCGTCACCTCCATGCGCATCCTGAATTGAGCTACCAGGAGTTCGAGACGAGCAGGTTTGTACAGTCAAAACTATCGGGCTGGAATATTCCATTTGAAGTTATGGCAACGACCGGGGTGGTGGGACTCATCGAAGGAAAGAACCCGGGGAGTCGTTGTATGGCCCTGCGCGCCGATATGGATGCGTTGCCGATTATGGAAGAGAATGAAGTTACCTACCGTTCCACGAAAGATGGTGTGATGCATGCCTGCGGTCATGACGTGCACACCTCCTGCCTGCTGGGCGCTGCCAAAGTGCTTAATGAATTAAAGAATGAATTCGAGGGGACGGTGAAATTGATATTCCAACCCGGCGAAGAGAAAAATCCAGGCGGTGCCAGCTTAATGATAAGGGATGGCGTGCTGGAACAGCCGAGACCACAGGGTATATTCGGGTTGCATGTTCACCCGGGCCTGGCGGTGGGCCAACTCAGCTTCCGTAAAGGAAGGGTGATGGCCAGTGCGGATGAAATATACATTACCATCAAAGGCAAAGGCGGCCACGCAGCGGCCCCGCACCTGACGGCGGATACGGTACTTATTGCATCCAACCTGGTGGTGAGCCTGCAGCAAATCATCTCAAGGAATAACAACCCGGCAGCACCATCGGTGTTGTCGATCTGCGCCATCAACGGAGGCCATACGACGAATGTCATTCCAAGTGAAGTGAAACTGATGGGAACTTTCCGTGCGATGGACGAGACCTGGAGGAAGAAAGCACATGAACTCATCACGCGGCACGCGACCGGCCTGGTCCATGCAATGGGAGCCGAGATCGATTTGCATATCGACGTGGGGTATCCTTGCGTGGATAATGACGACGCACTTACAGAAACCGCCTGGAAGATCGCCGAAAGTTACCTGGGAGAGGAACACGTTGAGGAGACCGAAATGCGGATGGGTGCCGAAGACTTTGGATATTATACCAAGGAGATCCCCGGTTGTTTTTATCGATTAGGTGTCGGGAATAAGAACAAGGGCATCGTACACAACGTACACACGCCCCGTTTTGACGTTGATGAATCCGCTATTGAAACCGGTATCGCGATGATGGCGGTGTTTGGCGCTACTGCAACCACCTAATCTTTCCCCTGGTCCAGTATTTTTATCTGCATCACGGTAGCGATATTCTGCGCCCGCTGCTTGGCGAGTGTTGCTTTCTCACCTTCGAAAAGTTCATCAACCGTGGAAGTGAACAGGTTGACCCATGTGGTGAACTTGTCGGCGGTAAGCGCCGACAATGAATGCAGGTGCTGGTGTTTTTTTAACGGGTTGCCGGCATAGGTACCGGAGTAGAATATGGCGTTGTCCCAGAAATCGTACATCACCAGCAGGTGTTTATCCCAGCTCACCTTCATCACCTCTTTAAAAAAAGGGCCAATCTCCGGGTCTTCTTTCACTTTGTCATAGAATGTGTTTACAAGGAGAATGATATCGTTCCTCGAGGTAATGTCTTTTTTCATGGTCACAGATCTTTAGCATTAAACTTTCTTACCGATATCCAGAGAGGCAGGAGGGCCCAGGCCAGCATGGCCGCGAAGGCCAAAAGGAAACCGGAAGTTGTACCGAAAAAATCTTTAAAGATCGCACCCGTGTATCCCAGTAAAGCGGAGACTTCCATCTCGAGGAGGATGAGTATCCTGCCCAGGTCGATCGGGTTGAGCGCACTGATACCGATCATCGCCTTTTCTATCGGGTAGTCCGCGAATTGGAAGAGAATAAAGAGCACGAGCCCGTCGAACAGTATGGAGAAATACAGCCACAGCAATATCGCTTTACCAATGCCTTTGGCTTTGTCTCTGGTTGTTACCGAAGCCAGTACCGCAATGGATACGAAGATCACGGAAAGGATCAACCCTATCACCAGCATCATAAGCCCGGTGTTCCCCGTGGTATAAAGCAATATCGGGATGCCAGCCCCGATAAAAAACGCGATCGCCATGGAAAAAGCGAGCCCGGCAAAAAGACTCAGCCATATCGTGCTTCTTTTCAATGGCTGGCTTACCAGGAGTTCAATGAATTCTGAGCTGTTGTACACATAGATGGTTGAGAACACGATGCTCACCAGCGGAACGATGATAAGAATGATGTTCAGCAGGCTGAGCAATCCTTTCTCTGGACTATCTTCCAGGTTGAAGATGCTTAGTGACAGCACGAGCAGGAAAATCGTATAGGCCAGGATGATCCGGTTACGCAGTATGTCGACGATTACGTATTTAATGATCTTCTTCATGCAGTTATTTATTCATCATGACGGAGGCGATGGCCCTGTTCAGTTTTCCTTCGCCGGTTTCTCGCTGCAGATCTTCCAGGCTTTTGTGGAAGCGGAGTTTGCCATCCTGCAGGTAGATGATCTGTGTTACCAGGTCATCCAGTTCGCTTAATACGTGCGAGGTGATCAGTACCAGTTTACCCTTTTTCTTTTCAGCGATGATCTTTTCTTTCAGTATTTCTGAAGCCACGGGGTCAAGACCCGCGGTCGGTTCGTCCAGTACGAGCACGGAAGGATTGAACAGGAATGCCAGCGAGGCACTTACTTTCTGGCGGGTACCTCCTGAGAGTGTCCTCATCCGCTTTTTCATAAGGTCGTGTAATCCAAACGCGTTGACGAGGTCGTTGTCAGTTTCCACGTTCTTGCGTCTACGGATATCTTTCATCATGTCGAGCACCTGGCCAATGGTCATGTTCTCCGGGTAGCGACCGATCTGCGGCATATACCCAATGTCATTGCGATAGCTCCAGTCCCGCAGTATGTTCCGGCCGTTAAATGTAATAAACCCGCTGTCCGGCACCACCATGCCCAGTATCGATTTGATCAGCGTGGTCTTGCCGCTGCCATTGGGGCCGATCAGCGCGATGCACTCTCCTTTGTTGCAGGTGACGGAAACATCGTCGAGCGCCTTCAGTTTCCCGAATTTCTTTGACACGTTGGTGGCGATGATCATAGATCAAGTGGTTTCATTTGAGGCGCTTCGTCTACCAGGTTTTCCGGCGTGAGGCTGGGGATTATTTTTTCAGTCTTATCGAGCAACGTCGTGATAAAGCTCCGGAAGAGTATCATCGCGGGTGGATTCTTTTCTACGATCATGGAGTAGAGACTAACTGGACGGTATGGCACATCACCTACCCGGTCGCGTGCAAGGTCGTACCCCTCGTATTTATCCCAATGGTTGCCATTGAATGTGTTCAGCACAAGTGTACCGTTGGTGCCTACGTCGAATGTATTGTTCAGGAAATTGTTTCGTTCCACGGCGATCTCCATACAGTTGGCCTGGATCTTCATACCCCAGCCATTCTTTTGGAAGATGTTACGTTGCACGGATATCCTGCTGGCTCCTTCCATATAAATGCCCATCGTATTGCGGGAAAACCGGTTGGCTTCGATATGGCTGTCCCTGATCTCTTTCAGCAATAAGCCGTAGGCCGCGTCGCCCCAGTTCTCTTCGAAGAAGTTATAGAACATCTTCACGTGGTGGGAGAACATCACTGCCACACCCGCGCCATTGTTGCGAAAGACGTTACCGATATACGCGTCGTTGTTCGAGAACATGAAATGCAGGCCGTACCGGATGTTGTTCCTTGAAATGTTGCGCCAGATGATAGAGTTGGTGACGAATTCAAAATAGATACCGTCACGGTGACCATTAATGGTGTTGGCGATGATCCGCATGCTGTCACTTTTCCAGCAATGGATACCATTCCCGCTTTGGTGTTCAATCGTTCCGTATGACCTCACCTGGTTCTTTTCGATCCTGCCATTAACGGCGTTGAGGAAATAGATGCCGAATATCGTATTGTCCACGATGTTATTGATGACGGCCACATTGCGGCTGTTCTGCACCTTAATCCCTGCCATATCTTCGGTGCTGGATGCACCGGTGTTGATCACTTTGAAACCGTCTATGATGACGTCATCGGAAGTCACCGTGATCACTTCGTATTTTTTCTGACCATCTATTACAGGGTAGTTCTCACCTTTCAGGTAAATCCTCCGGTTGACAATGATGTTCTTTTCGGCGTAACGCCCACCTTCCACGATGACCGTGTCGCCGTCCTTCGCCGCCGCGATGGCAGAAGTTATGGTTGTATATGTTTGTTGCT
>JAJTCI010000228.1 GCA_021323155.1 Chitinophagaceae bacterium
AGAATTGCCTGCCGCGACGAGGGAGAAATACAACCTGCGTTCGTGGGTCAATAAGATACTTTCGGTCAATACCCAGTGATAAAACGGTAGAGATTAAAGTTTCCACCAGCTTCACGGATCTTTTCCGCGAGTTGTTGTTTGTTGATATCCCGCATTCTTTTTTGTTGGATCAGGTGGTGCGCCTTTTCTGCAAGCAGCCAGTATTTTTTAGCAGGCTCGTTATCAGTAGCAAGACAGCGTAGTATGGCTTCGTAGAGCTCGGGAATGCCGGCTTTAGTGGTGGCGACAGTTTTGATGATCTCTGTTTCATGTTGATTGCGGTTGAAGGCTGGTGCAAGCATCATGCGCAGGTTTTTCATAAATAAGTCAGCGTCTGGACGATCGCCTTTGTTAACAACAAATATGTCAGCGATCTCCATCAGGCCTGCCTTCATGGTTTGCACCTCGTCGCCCGCTTCCGGCACCATCACCACAACGGTAACGTCTGCAAGGCCGGCGATCTCAATTTCCGTTTGTCCTACCCCCACTGTTTCAACGATCACATAGTCGAAACCTGCGGCTTTCATTACCTCTGAAATTTCAATGATCATTGGATGAAGCCCGCCCAGGCTCCCACGTGTAGCCAGTGAGCGGATGAAAACACCTGGATGCTCGTACCATTCGCTCATCCGGATCCTGTCTCCCAACAAAGCTCCAAGGTTAAAGGCCGAAGATGGATCGACGCAGAGAACGCCAACCTTTTTCCCCTTTCCAGTCATCTCTCCGATCAGGGCATCTACCAGTGTACTTTTACCTGCGCCAGGTGGGCCAGTAATACCAATAATACCAATGGATGATGCGGGCAGTTGAGCCATCAAGTCTTCGTAACCCATCACCCGGTTCTCTACAAATGAAATAGCCCGGGCAAGCGCCCTGGTGTCACCTTCCTGCAGATCGTAAAGTAATTGCCGCCACATTGATTGCTAAAGTAAATCGGTTGGCTGAATTCTGGGCTTTCTTTTCCCGATTCCAGGTCTTTCGATTCTATATTTGTTAGATGGTGCCGGTTTCGGTTGTGATAATGACAAAAGACGAGTCCGCGATCCTGGGCAAAACGCTTCAATCAGTCGGGGGCCTTACAGACGATATTGTTATCGTAGACAATGGAAGCACTGACGGCACCGTGTCGATCGCACGGTCATTCGGTTGCCGGGTCATTGAGACAGAATGGCTGGGTTATGGCCTTACAAAAAATAAGGGTATTGACACTGCGAAGTACGACTGGATATTGAGCCTGGATGCTGATGAGTGTCCAGATGCGACATTGTTGCAGGCGATTTCACATATCAATTTCAGCGAGACGGGGGTAGCTTACGACCTCGACTTCAAAACATATTTTGGGAACAAGCGTATTAAATTTGGAGAATGGGGAGTGGACCATCATATTCGTCTTGTCAATCGTCAGCGGATACGGTGGACGGATGATAAGGTGCATGAGCAATTGCGGGTGCCCGATGACATACAAAGAAGATGACCCGTTACGCAGAATTAAACGCACAGCAGTATCACGCGTTAAAGAAATCGCCTGGCTTGAAGCCGTGGCTGTCGCCGGCCTTTAACTTTATAAAGAATTATGTCTTCAAACTTGGTTTCCTGGATGGCCATGAAGGCTTCGTTATTGCTCGAATGTCTGCCTATTACACCCGGTTGAAATATAAGCGACTTCAAGCATTGAACAAAGGCAGCCAAAAATGGCACAAGAATTAGATTTGCTTTGTTATGACCAACTTCATCCCGATATTTCCATTAAGCATTGTGGTATACCCGGGCGAGTCGCTGAACCTGCACATATTCGAACCCCGTTACAGGCAATTGATCCGCGACTGCCTCGAGAACAAGAGAAATTTCGGCATCCCGGCGGTGATCAATAATGGCGTTGCCGATACCGGCACATTGATGACGGTGGTGGAGTTGTCAAAGGAATATGAGGATGGAAAAATGGACGTAAAGACCCGAGGTATGCAGGTTTTCAGGATTCTGGAGGTTATCAAAGAAATACCCGATAAACTATATAGCGGTGCTATTGTTACATATCCCGATAACCAATTGGCGCTCGTTCCTACACGAATGAAAAAATTACTTGCTGCCATACGCGAGTTGCACAAACTATTGAATATTGAAAAGGACTTTGTTAAGCCGGACAGTCAATTATCAAGTTATGATGTGGCGCATCACGCGGGCATGTCGCTCCAGGAAGAATATGAGTTGCTGGAACTGATGCAGGAAGACCAGCGCCTGGAGTATCTCAAACGACACCTCACTAAAGTAGTACCCATGCTGGCCGAGATGGAGAAACTGAAGGAAAAGATAAAGCTGAACGGTCACTTCAAAGACATTAAAGGCTTTAACTTCGAAGGCTGATACTAATTAATGGAACGGACTGTCTGCTTTGATTTTGGCAATACCCGCCTGAAATGCGCCGTCTTCAGTGATGGCCTGGAAGAGCTGGTCGTGCTGGAGAACGATCATATCTCTACTGTTGAACAGGTCCTGGATAAATACGCTCCCGCCAAGTCTATCCTTTCTTCGGTCATCGACCACGACCCTGGAGTAGAGGAACTGCTGAAAGCGAGAACGAAATTTCATAAGCTGGGAGCAACCAGCCTGCTTCCGATCACCGTACCGGTGGGAAAGCCGGAGACTGTTGGAGCTGACCGCCTGGCATTGAGTGTTGCCGCTGTACACTTGTATCCGAAACAACACAACCTGGTGATCGGACTCGGCAGCTGCATTACCTATAATTTCATCAGCAAATTCAGCCAGTTTTTAGGTGGAAGTATATCACCCGGAATGGAGATGCGATTCAGGGCTATGCACGAATTCACCGCTTTGTTACCATTGGTGAAGGCCAATACTAATTTTCCTCTTGTTGGGTATGATACAAAAACAAATATGTTAAGCGGCGTGATACTCGGCATGTCGAAGGAAATCGATGGTATCATTGACGAGTACGCATTGAAATACAGCAACTTTAACGTGCTATTAACCGGGGGTGATATGCCTTTTTTTGTCCCGCATTTGAAAAACAGGATATTTGCCGACCCTTATTTACTTTATAAAGGACTCTATGCCATCAGTGAGTATAACCAGTAAACTAACTTTCTTCTTTTGCCTGGTCGGTCTTGTTTCAGCGAAAGCACAGCAAAACTCACCTTATTCCAGATATGGCATAGGTGATATCTATCCTTACCAGAATATCCTCAACCGTGGGATGGGAGGCGTTACTGCCGCGTACCTGGATCCTGTTGGCCAGTCGGTGAACTTCTCAAATCCCGCTTCATACAGTAGTTTCCGCAGGAATAAAAATGTTGGTGGAAGGGTAGTATATGACCTTGGCTTCAGTATTGATGCGCGGACGTTGAGAAGTAAAACGCCTGCGAAGAAGTTTTCTTCGGCAGGATTTATCCCATCGTACCTATCACTTGGTGTTCCCCTGGCTAAAAACCTTGGCCTGGCACTAGGCCTGCGTCCTTATTCCCAGGTGAATTACAGCATTACCCAGAGAACACGCCTGGCCGGCATCGATAGCGCGGAATACCTATACGAAGGTAATGGCGGACTCAACCAGGCTTTTATCGGTCTTGGCAAACGCTGGGGTGGCCTGAGCATTGGCTTCAATACCGGGTATTTATTCGGCAAACGGGAAACTTCAACCCGCCTGGCGATCATTAATACCGATACGAACTATTCACCGTTGTACTACAAATCCAATCATACTACATCTACTTACCTCGGACGTGGGTTCTTTTCCGCCGGCGCCATTTACGAATTGCTTCTGAACAGCGTGAGCGAACCGGGCAAGCCGCGCGAGGATTACGGAGTGATGTTTGGCGCGACAGCTATGTTCAAGCAGGACTTCGACGCAACCCAGGACATGGTAAGGGAGACATTTGAGTACGATGCCGCTGGTGGAACGGTCGCACTTGACAGTGTATATAAGACCACCGGTTCCAAAGTTAATATCCAGGTGCCTGCGACTTACAATTTCGGGATCACCTTTAATAAGAAAGTCATTTCGCAGCCGGGCACCGATGATGAATTCGCTTACATGGCATGGATGATCGGCGCCGAATTTGAGACATCAAAATGGTCGCAGTATCGCTTCAGCGGCGCCCCTGATCGCGTTGGTGATTTCTGGCAATTCCGTATGGGTGGACAATGGCAGCCGGCAAAAGCAACCACCAAGCTTTTTGGTAAGTCTACTTACCGTGCTGGCTTTACCTTTGGAAAGGATTACATCAATGCGGACAATAATGGACTGAAAACATATTCCGGGACTTTTGGAATGGGTGTGCCCATCCTGATCAGGGGTAGCATTTATGCGCGCCAGTTCACTGTGCTCAACTTTGCTGTAGAGTATGGCAAGCGCGGCAGCAAAGTGAACAATATCACTGAAAATTATTTCCGCTTTTCACTCGGCGTGAGCCTCAGCGACCTCTGGTTCCACAAGCGCAGGTATGATTAAGCGGTCGGCACATATCATCTTTTTTTTGGCAGCCCTTACAGGCTGCCTTTTTTTCTCCGCTTGCGAGAATGACCTCCGCGAGGTAGACAAACTCTCAAAACGAGAGACCAGTGTGGAGGAAGCAACCAATATTGAAAGCTATCTCAGCCAGTCGGGTTCATTACGTGCAAGGCTTACCGCTCCGCGTTTTCTACGTCATCAAACCCAGGTACCGAGGGTGGAATTTCCAAATACCCTGCATGTGGACTTTTATGACAGCCTTCGGGCTGTTGAAAGTGAACTCTTTGCAAAATACGGGGAGTATAAGGAAAACGAGAGCAAAGTCTACCTCAACGACAGTTGTTCCGGACAGCACTTACCAGTAATTTGCTATCTGATAGATTTGGAACTGCTTAAAAAGAACTGCTCGTTATGCTCCCCGGGAAATTTACCTGCTTACTGGCTTTCTCCTTACTGTTTATTACAGCCAATGCCCAACGCAGCGCAAACTGGTTTTTCGGTGCAAACGCCGGCATTAAATTCACGCCCACTGGTTTAATCAACCAGCCTATCAGCGTGATCGGTACCGACGAGGGATGTTCTTCAATTTCGGATACCGCCGGTAACCTGCTTTTCTATACAGATGGGATCACAGTATGGAACAAGAATCATGTAGTGATGACAAATGGCTCCGGCTTGTGGGGCAATAGTTCTTCTTCGCAATCTTCTATCGTAGTGCCTATGCCAGGAAGTGACAGTCTTTACTACTTATTCACGGCAACACTTCCGTTAACGACAACCGGTTATTATACCTACAACGTCATCGACATGAGACGCCAGGGCGGGCTCGGCGAAGTGATTCAGAAAAATGTAATTTTTGGTGGATCACGATGTTCCGAACGCATCACGGCGGTGCAGCACGCGAATAAAAAAGATTTCTGGATTGTTACGAACCCTCTCAATACTGATTCTTTCAAAGTATACCATCTGTCGGATGGGGGACTCAATTTTGCCCCCGTAATTACAAAACTGGGAAAGGTGGTTAATTCTAATTTCGGCATGCTCAAAGGGTCTCCTGATGGGAAAATGATTGTTCATACGGTAAGTAATTCAGGAGGGTTTGATATTACCCAATTATTCCGGTTTGATGACGGCACCGGGGTTCTCTATGGGCTGATCAATATTCCTTTTGCAAGATCGTACGGTTGCGCGTTCTCGCCGGACTCTAAGCGACTCTATCTCAATAATAGTTTTCCGATCATGGGTACCACTCCCTCACCGGGCTCATTTGCTCAGTTCACTGTCCGACCATACGATTCTGCCTCGATCGCCGTATCGCGATACAACATCATTTTTCCGGGTGGCGTTGGGAAGGGTAGTTGGGGTGACCTTTCCGTTGGACCGGATTCGGTCATGTACATTGCCCGGCACTCCGTGAAACGACTTTCCGCAATAACAAGACCGAATGATTCTGCGGCAGCCTGTGGCTATGTCGACACTTTCATTGAGTTAAACGGCATTTCACACTATGGACTACCTAATTTTTACAATAATATCAATATACCACCCCATGTTACCATAAAGATGGTGCAATTGTCTTGCCTGCAGTACCGGTTGTCTTTTCAAATCAATTATAATGGTCCTGGTACATACACGTGGGATTTCGGAGATGCACAGACCAGTGCTGATTCTTCGCCCATCCATACATACACGAGGAATGGCATAGACAGTTTCCTTGTGAAGTTCCGGTTCCTTTCAGCAGACGGGACAGTGGACATTAATGTACAGAGTTGGCTAAAACTGCCGGGTAAGCCAATTGCTGCATTCACAGCACAGACGAACGGATGTATCGACCAGCCGGTCACGCTGACGAACAACAGCACTTCGCCCAATGGGACACTCGGATATTACTGGAATTTTGGAGATAATACCACGAATAATACCCAAACGCCTGTCAAGCAGTACACTGACACCAACACCTACTTAATCAAACTCAGTGTAAACGATCAGCTTGGGTGCCTGTCGGATACGGTGAGTACTACCGTGACCCTGAACAAAAAGGTGGTAGCCCGGTTCGGATTGGGTGGTCCATATTGCACGAACTCGGGTCTTACAATAACTGATACGTCTTTTGCCTGGAATACAGCAATCACCCAATGGAGATATGATTTTGGAAATGGAGTAGTTACATCAGCCACGCCCCTTTCCGTTACAAGCTACACGAGCCAGGGGGATTATCCCGTGAGCCTTTTATTGCAAACTGCAGCAGGCTGTGTGAGCGACACGGTACGGCGGGTGATTAACGTATTTGACAAACCTACCGTGGCATTCCAGTTGCCTCAGAGCTGCGTAACAGACCTCAGTAATTTCACTGATAATTCTACCGTCTCTGCACCTTCCTTCATTAATAAATGGAGGTGGTATTTCGATGATCCCGCTGCCACCAATGATACATCCCTGCTTCGCCATCCTTCTTACCAGTATTCTTCCGCGGCTAACTATAACGTGCGGCTGATCGTTAGTACCGATCGCGGCTGCATCGATACACTAGAAATGCCTTTTACTGTAAACGGTGCGCAACCTGTAGCGGGGTTGTCATTCATCCAGGATCCTGTTTGTGGCGGCGATTCGCTGCAACTTGTCAACACCAGCACCGTAAACTTTGGAAACCTGATCGGACTCCAGGTCAACTGGGGTAACGGTCTTACGACCGACGCGAACCCGAATCCCGGTGAGGTCTATAAGAACATCTATCCATTGTTCGGGACACCAGCAACGGCTACCCGGCCAATACGGTTGACGGTACAGAGTGGCGCAAGCTGCGTCAGCGTGCTCGATACTTTTGTCACTATCAAAGCGCAACCACAAGCGACGATGCCACCGGTTCCGGTTATTTGCAGTAACGGGAGCATTATTACGTTGACACAAGGTTCAGAAACTATGGGTGCTGCGGGCATTGGCAATTATTTTGGAAATGGGGTGAGCTTCCAGGCGTCAAACAGTAGTTATGTTTTTAATCCGTTGGCGACAACGGGCAATACTGCATTAATCGGTTACCGGTTCCTGACTCCGGGTGGCTGTGTTGACTCCGCCTTTCAGACAGTAGCTCTTTTGCCTAAGCCCGTGGTAAGTGCAGGTCCAGACCAGGTGATTCTATTGGGCAATCCTGTTTTACTGGACGCGACGACGACTGGAACGGGATTAGTGTATCAATGGAGTCCAGCCATTTGGTTGAATAATGCTACAATCCTGAAACCTACGGCCAACCCCAGCATTGATACCGCTTACTGGCTTAAGGTAACCACTTCTGATAATTGCTCGGATTCTGACAGGGTATTCATCCGGGTATTGCAGCCTGTAGAGGCTGCGAACGCTTTTAGCCCCAATGGCGATGGTATCCACGACAGATGGATCATAAAAAACATTGCCACGTACGATAAAGGCGTGGTGCAGGTGTTTAATCGGTGGGGTCAATTGCTTTTCCAGAGTACCGGTTACAAATCTCCATGGGATGGCACGAGCAAAGGCAATCCACTTCCTTCCGGAACGTATTACTATATTATTGCTCCTGGCGAAGGCCGCAAACCTGTTGCGGGATGGCTGCAGTTACTGCGCTAGCAACGGATTTTAATATGATCTTTACTGAAAATTTATCGCATGGAGTACCGGAGAATGGGTAAAACCGGCTTACAACTGAGTGTGCTCAGTTTTGGCAGCTGGGTGACGTTTCATAAGCAGATTGAAGACAATACAGCCGATGAACTCATGGGTATCGCTTATGACCAGGGGATCAATTTTTTCGATAACGCGGAAGTCTATGCGCTGGGAGAAAGCGAAAAAATGATGGGGCGTGTGCTGAAAAAGAAAAACTGGGACCGCACTTCGTATGTGGTTTCTTCAAAAGCTTTCTTTGGATGGCGCGGAAGGGATAACAAGCCCAACCAAACCGGCCTTAGCCGCAAGCACCTGGTGGAAGCATGTAACGAGGCTTTGCAGCGCCTGCAGCTTGAATATATTGACATTTATTTTTGTCATCGGCCCGATAAGAGCGTCCCGATTGAGGAAGTGGTGTGGACGATGAATATTCTTATCCAGCAGGGGAAGATATTTTACTGGGGCACGAGTGAGTGGAGCGGTGCGGAGCTGATGGAGGCGCACCGCGTGGCCCAGCAGTACAGGCTTATTGGTCCCTCGGTGGAGCAACCACAGTATAATCTTTTTGAACGAGAGAAACTTGAGAAAGACTACCTGGAAGTTTTTAAGAATGTGGGACTGGGCACGACGATCTGGAGCCCGCTCGCATCCGGATTGCTTACCGGTAAATACAACCAGGGCATTCCGCCAGAAAGCAGGCTGGGCATGGAAGGGTTTGAATGGTTGAAAGACCGATGGATGGCTGAAGAAAAAATCAACCAGGTA
>JAJTCI010000229.1 GCA_021323155.1 Chitinophagaceae bacterium
CAGAACGCGAAAGGCGGAAGCGAACTCACGGTGGTGGAGAAAGAAGAGAACCTGCTTAGTAATATTTAAGAAGAAGCCCCGCAAGTGCGGGGCTTTTTTATTACTTCGGTTTTGAACCACTTTTCTTTTTGTCTTTATCGCCGGTAAGCTCTTTTAGCTTATCACCTGCAGCATTGATGATCTGCCCGGAGTTATCGATCAGCAGGGTATTGACAAAGCTGTTCTTCGAACTTTCCTTTACGTTCACCTGGATCGAATAGGCGCCCTGGCTGAATGAGCGCGCGGGAACACCTTCTTCATCGATATGGTAGCCAAACGAGCGGGGCACGATAAAACTCTTGCCTTCCAGTTTTTTTCCTTTGAGGTTTTCGTAGTAGGCCGCATAGTCAGCTGAGTTCTTATCCAGCGGCGCATCGCGCAGCAGCATCACGAACTTTCCAACGGTCACGTTATCGAATAAGGTGCCTTGCTCGTTCACATACGAGGTCCGGAACGTGATCTCGAAATCCATATTCAGTTTCTGGGGTGCGTTCTTCGCTACCTTGGCTTTGGCGTAATTCAGTTGCAGGTCTTTCAGCTGCAGGCGGAAGACGGAATTGTTGAGTATCTCGTAGGGATTGCTTTTGTCCAGTTCAAATTCCGCCACCATGGCGGTATCGGTCACGCCCTCGCGATTAACGAAGGTGCGAACCACTTTAAAGCCGTTGAACTGCATGCCGACCGGGTCGAAAGGGCTTTGCTCAGAAAGCTGGTCGTAGAAAACGAGGTCGGTGAGAGCGAGTTTATAATCCGCGGTATATTTCTTTTTGTCGTTCGCGATCATCTTCTTCACCGCGTCCGTACCAAGCGATATCAGTGACCCTGCCATTGGCGCGAAGAAGCTCCTGGAACGCGTCCTTTCATTAAAGCTGTTTATATCCTGCGATTTCAACGCGGCGAAGTCAACCGGGTCACGTTGTTCTTCCATCACCAGTTTTGCTTTGTCCGGCCTGCCGATGGAACTGTGTTTTGAGGTTTGACATGAAACGGCAACAAATACAACGAGACAAAGGGCAGCGAATTGGTTCATTTAACAGGGGTTTTGCGCTAAAGATAGAAGATTGAGGCAAAATCCATAAAACGTACTGTGAAAATGTAGCTGGCAGTAAATTATATGACAGGGTGTCTTCATATGTGCCATGCGATGCACCTGGTAATTTTTTTTGTGGCCGAATTCATGTTTGGAACACCGTTTGTTTAACTGGGGCAACTACGATGGCGCTTCTCAGCCATCCACAACGATTGCCTGCATAAACGGAAAAAATCTAAAGATGAAAATTATGAATATGAAGACGAATAGTATCGAGAAAGTACATGTGGATCAGGAGCTTTTGAATGAGATCCGTGCGGAAGTGAAGGAGACGATCGCGGAAATTGACCTGGCAATGTTCAAGCCGCGCAGAAAATTTGCCGTGGTAGATATGTGGAATATCCACAGAAAAAGAAAACAGGCGTCAACACGCAGGTATTTATAGTTTCCTATGGCTTTAAAGGCGGCACCTCCGGGTGCCCCTTTTAATTACTCACGAACTTCTTGTTGTTATTCATTTTATTCCATTGGTCCTTCGTGATCACGGACAACTGGTTCGTGCTGATATCCCAGATGGATACGTGTGTTTTGGATATCACAACGTGCTGTTTCCATTTGGAGAACCTGCGATAGAGCATCAGCGTACACACGTCTGTAGGGGAGATCCATTTGCCCGCTTGCTGGTCGTGCAGGTGGAAGGTCTCAATGGCTTCCGGGTCCGTATCTTTTCCGAACTCCACCGGGATAAAATCAACATGCAGGGCTTTCTTGTCAAGCAGGCTGTCTGCTTTATTGAACTGCAACAGGTAATCATTACCGAATATCGCGACGCCTTTCACATCCGGCGCCGTGAATATATACACCTTCCTCGTATTACTGTCAACCACCGGTACCAGGCTGAAGCTGGTATTCTCGTAATAGTTGAATAACGTATCCTTTTCGATCTCAGCTCTCGCCAGTTCCCGGATGTAATGAACATTCATCTCGTATTGAGAAAAATTACGTTCCCTGAAATCTGCGCGGGCGGTAGCAGTGCTGAAAGACGTATCGAACGAGATCGTGGCAAGGACCTTTGGCGCGGTATCCTCATAAAAGAAAACACAGTGTACGCGGTGGTTGTATTCGTATGAGAAATAACCCACGGGCTGGTCGGGTGATTGGTACTTTTTGAAAAAGATCTCGGTCCCGGTCCATGAAGCCATTTCCAGCCGGTATAAAAGCTGCCCTTCGCGAATAATGGAATCCACGGGATCGGCCCTTTGGCTTTCGCCGGTATAAGCAACGACAATGAATCCAAAAACCAGGGCGGTTTTTTTCATTAGTGGTTGAATTGGTCCTGATTGACTGGTACTTACATCCGTAATATAATAAAAATATTGGAATTATGGCAATTGACTGCCTTAGCAGGGAGAAACACAGCTTGTTACGTCAACTGATGTGTGTTACCTGCAATAGGTGAGGAGTTGTTGCACGGTCTCTTTGATCTCGGAAGCCAGGGAGGGCTTGGTGATGATGTCTACCTCGTATTTCAGCGCCAGGTCGGCATACCGTTGCCGTGGTGAGGTGGTAAAGATCACCACCGGGATGTTATCGAAGTTCTTGAAACGCCGTACTTCTTCCAGCGTTTCCCTGCCATCGAGTATCGGCATGTTCATGTCCAGGATGATCAGGCAGGGGAGCAGCCCTTCGGACTGGAGCATCAGCAGTTTCTCGATGGCTTCCTGGCCATTGGTGGTGGAAACAACAGCTGCCTCCGGGTCCAGCTCGGCGATGGTGGACTGGAGGACCTCGCGGTCATCGATATCATCATCAGCGTGAAGTACTATGCGGGGCTGGTCGTTTTCCATGGTGCAATGTTAATAGAATAAAACAACATTTGCCGCTTGGGTCCGGACGCTGTTGAGAAGTGCCGGTAAAAAACAAAGATTGTCCCCTAATAAAAAGTATCATGCAGGAATCCTTAACCAGTAGTATGTTATGCGGCACGTACGAGGGCGCCAATAAACCGTATTTGGTGCTACGGCTACAATAAACGACCTTTACCTTTCACCAACAAGTAAGCAATGTACACGCAGGTCTGGATGAAATTTTTGCCGGTTATCCGGATCATGCTCAAAAGGGCCATGAATTCACCGCAGGTGCTCAAGACCAATCGCACGGATTTCGATAAGGCGGGTGGTGGAAAGAAGGCCGGGTATAAGTTTCTTCTCGAACTCAAAAAAGGTAAGCTCAAAAACAAGATCACTTCAGCGATCGCAAAAGACCTGTTCACGGTATTGCAACAGGATGCGGCCTGCCAGGCCACCCTGGTGCAGGGTGAATTTGAGCTGGACTTTAATCCCAAATGCGAACTCGGCATTTCATGGACGCCATTGCCTGACGCTGTTGCCGCCGATCCTGCAGCCAGTGTTGTTGATGCGGCGGACAATTAGGCTGTGGCCCGGGAGGGCACTATCAGCATATAAACTCAATTATTCTACACACCACGTTCACACCAGTGATCGCGGTAGTGGCATCCGGAAGGGATAACATTCGTATGGATACAAACGAACGCTTAGTCGAACTTCAAAAGCAATATGAAATCCTGCGCCAGCAACTTATCGATGCGGTAGGTGGTTCAACGCCCAGGGAAGAACTGGAACAGATAAAACGCAGGCTGGAAACCATCGCATCACAGATCAGGAAGATCGATGTCAATCGAAAATTATAAACATCATATCGCCAGCAGCCGCTTAGCTGCCTGATTACATGAAGATTCACAGGTTAACAAAACAAATGAATGGATAGTGGCCTTTATTTCGTACTTATGTAAGCATTTATTTACTTTCTTTCTTCCTGGCAAGTAGTTGGACTGTGAAACATTATCCAACTATTAAATCGGCCAGCTTTGTTATTCATCCTCATTTTCTTCGTAGCGCATTGGTATCTTTCTTTGTTCTCACAAACCTTTTTCCAGCACCGGTACGCGGCGCACCGCAGCTTTACCATGACTAAGTTCTGGGAGAAGATGTTTTTTATCTTCTCTTACGTCACGCAGGGATCGTCATACATGAGCCCAAGGGCGTATGGTATCATGCACCGGATGCACCACGCGTATACCGATACGGAGAAAGACCCGCATTCCCCATCATTTGACGACAACCTGTTCAGTATGATGTGGCGCACCCGCAATACTTATTCCGG
>JAJTCI010000230.1 GCA_021323155.1 Chitinophagaceae bacterium
CCTGCGGATGCCATCATGTTCGGTAACGTGAACTCGGCTAACAGTGCGATCACGCAGCACCGGGCGCTCAACATCAACCGGACATATTACAGCCTTGAGCAACTGCATACTTTACCGAACGTCAACTACCTCGCTAAAGTGAGGAACACAGATGCGCCGGTTGCAGGTGGAACAGAAAGCGGTGGTGATAAGAGAGAAGACGCGACTCATTAGACGTAAGAAACAGCAACAGGTTGGTGACAGTGAGGATCAGGGTGTACTGAGAGCTGTATAGCGCCGACACAATTAGAAGAATTGGAGCTGGTTTAATAAATAGAAAAGGAAGTAAGAATGGATCTCTCATTTCTTATTTCGAATTTTAAAAAGCTATGGCATCATTAAAATACGAATCGCAGCTAAGGGAACCATTGGTGTATGGTACGAAGGATTATCACCAGGTAACTGAAGATATCTGTCGCCCCATCGAAGCCAAGCCCAGCAAGCTTTGGTATATCGGGTTCTTTATCTCGGTCGCCTTGCTGTTGTTTGGTGTTTACAGTGTGTACCGCGAGGTAACCTACGGTATCGGGGAATGGAACCTGAATAAGACCATCGGGTGGGGTTGGGACATCACCAACTTCGTATGGTGGGTTGGTATCGGTCACGCGGGTACGCTGATCTCTGCCATCCTCCTGCTTTTCCGCCAGGGTTGGAGAACGGGTGTAAACCGAGCTGCAGAAGCGATGACTATTTTCGCCGTGATGTGCGCCGGCCAGTTCCCGATCTTCCACATGGGTCGTGTGTGGATGGCTTTCTTCGTACTGCCTTATCCGAACACCCGGGGACCGCTCTGGGTGAACTTTAACTCCCCGCTCCTCTGGGACGTATTCGCGATCTCTACATACTTCACAGTATCACTGCTTTTCTGGTATTCAGGTCTCTTGCCCGATTTCGGAACAGTGCGTGATCGCGCTAAAACAAAACTTCGCAAACTGCTTTATGGTATTGCATCGTTCGGTTGGACCGGTTCTACTAAACACTGGCAAAGACATGAAGCATTATCGCTGGTTCTGGCTGGTCTGGCTACACCACTGGTACTTTCGGTGCATACGATCGTATCTTTCGACTTCGCCACCTCGGTAATCCCGGGATGGCATACTACGATCTTCCCTCCTTATTTCGTTGCCGGCGCCATCTTCTCCGGATTTGCCATGACGCAAACTTTGCTACTGGTATTACGGAAAGTATACCGGTTGGAAGATTACATCACACTGGGACACGTAGAAGCCATGAATAAGGTAATTGTACTGACTGGTTCTATAGTGGGTTGTGCATACCTGACTGAGCTTTTTATGGGATGGTATTCGCAAAATAAATACGAACAGTACGCATTCTTTTACAGCCGTGCTAATCTATTCAGCCCTTACGGATGGAGCTACTGGGGGATGATGGCATGTAACGTATTGAGCCCCCAGATATTCTGGTTCAAAAAGTTCAGGCGGAACCTGTTCATCACGTTCTTCATGAGTGTAATCGTAAACGTGGGGATGTGGTTCGAGCGTTTCGTGATCATCGTAACATCATTGTACAGGGATTACCTTCCTTCAAGCTGGTCAGTTTACTATAGCCCGACCATCTGGGAGATCGGGTTCTATTTGGGTACATTCGGTTTGTTCTTCACCTGCTTCTTCCTGTTCTCGAAATACTTTCCGGTAATCGCGATCGCGGAGATTAAGCACGTGTTGAAAACAAGTGGGGAGAGTTACAAAGACAAAGTGGGACATATCGAAGCCAAACCGGTTGAGGAGTTCGCTTACCAGTATGCGCACGTCGATAACGCAAGCGCGCACGGAAAAGGATCGAGTGGAATGGAGCATCATTAACCCCTCCCCCCTAAGGGGGAAAAGGTTAAAAATATTTTTAAACTAAATTTCCCCTTTAGGGGATTAAGGGGCATGGCCAGAAAAAAATTCATAGTAGGATTATTCAACGACGAGGATGTATTGTTCCCCGCGGTGAAGAAAGTACGCAGCGCGGGCTACAAGATCCATGATGTGTATACGCCGTTCCCGGTGCATGGGCTGGACCATGCAATGGGATTGCGTGAGACGAGCCTTCATACAGCAGGCTTTATTTACGGCATCACGGGTACCACCACGGCGATCAGCGGCATCAGCTGGATATTCACTTCAGACTGGCCAATGAACATTGGTGGTAAACCGCACTTCTCTTTGCCAGCCTGGGTACCGATCATTTTCGAACTTACCGTATTGTTCGCCGCGGTTGGAATGGTGTTGACTTTCTGTTACCTCTGCCAGCTGGCGCCTTTCGTTAAGAAGCATCATTTTCACCCAAGGGCGACAGATGATCTGTTCGTTATGGTGATCGAGAGCACCTCGAAGACCAACGTTGAAGACCTGAAAGGATTCCTGTCATCAAATGGCGCGCTGGAGGCTTATGAAGAAGTAGCAGAAGATGGATGGTGGCTTGGCAGGTACGATAAGAATGAGATACCGTTTGAGTCAAAAGAGAAAGAAGTAGCAGTAGTTGTTTAATGTTAGGAATGAAACCGGTACACCGGTAAAAACATAAGAGATATTCGGATGAAAAGACTACCAATCATGTTTGCTTTGTTTGCTTCACTCCTCGTTGCGGGATGTGGCGGCATTCAAAGAGAGCCAAGAGATGCGTATATGCCGGACATGGCCTATAGCCGCGCTTATGAAACTTATGCCGATCACAGCGACCTGAGAGATTCCGGTATTTCCTATAACAGCATGCCGGTTCCGGGTACGGTGTCAAGAAGCCAGGATATGATATTTCATATCCCGAAGGATGTGCTGGGTGATACCGCCAATTATATCGCATCACGGGCTGTACAAAACCCCCTCACATTCCTGACAGGGATGGAATTGCAGGAAGCCGAAAGGCTTTATTTAGTGCAATGCGCGATCTGCCACGGCACAGACCTTAAAGGCGGAGGCCCGTTATTCGCAAGTGGAAAATTCACCGCGCGACCAATAGGATTTTTGGGTGATGCGAAGTACGAAGCAATGCCGGATGGCCAGATGTTCTACTCGGTAACATACGGCAAGAACCAGATGGGCCCTTATGGTGCGCAACTCAATACGAAGCAGCGTTGGATGGTGATTTATTATATCAAGCAACAACAGGCTAAAGGAAAATCAGGAAACACTGATTCTAGCTCAGCCGCAACCAAGCCTACAGCAGGTAAAGACACCGTTGGTGCAGCACAGAAATAACAAACAACCGGTTACATAAAGTATTTAAAATGGCACTAAGAGAACGATTTGAAATTCCGGGTAAAATGAGAACATGGTCTCTCGGCCTGATCGCCGTGGGATTACTGGCCGTTGTACTCGGATTTATTTTCATTGGAATGGATCATGGCGATGGCGCACATGGCGAAGGCCACCACACGCCGGGTAGTCATGTTTTCTGGGGTACACTCATGTACAACAGCATTTTCTTCCTTTTGATTACGAACGCTGCCATGTTCTTTATTTGTGCCACCACCCTTGCAATGGGCGGATGGCAAATGACTTTCAGGAGAGTGTCTGAAGCGATCTCCACTCTGGTTCCCATTTTCGGTATCATCGCCTTCGCCGTACTGATGGTCGTGCTGTTTGGTACGCATATCTACCACTGGAACAGCCATGAAGCAGAAGCAGATCCCATCTTGAAGGGTAAACTTGGGTTCCTTAACCCCGTTTTCTTCATTATTTGGACCGTCTTGACGATTGGTTTATGGACCCTCCTTGGTTGGAGAATGAGGAAACTGAGCAATGAAACTGACGTCGCACCGATGGACTATGACAAAGGTCAAAGCTTTGTCTGGAGAAATACGGTGAACGCATCGTTATTTATCGTTTGGTTCGCGCTCACCGTTGGATCAACCGTTCCCTGGTTATGGATGATGAGCCTTGACGCACACTGGTATTCCACCATGTACAGCTGGTATACTTTTGCGAGTTCGTTCGTAGCGGGCATGTCATTGATCGCCATCTGGGTCATATACCTTAAAAACAAAGGCTACCTGGAACTGGTGAACGAAGAACACCTGCACGACCTCGGTAAATTCATGTTCGCCTTCTCCATCTTCTGGTGCTACCTCTGGTTCGCGCAGTACATGCTGATCTGGTATTCAAACCAGCCGGAGGAAACAGTTTATTTCTGGCACCGTGTGAAGGGGCCTTACAAAGGCATCTTCTTCATGAACCTCATCAT
>JAJTCI010000231.1 GCA_021323155.1 Chitinophagaceae bacterium
AGGGGTGGTAAAGCGGTGCTGCGCATTCAACGCGGTAGAATAATTGGCCGCGCCGGAAGCCGCATCGCCGAAATCCCATTTCACCGAATCGGCTCTTTCATATAACAATGAAAAATCGACGGGCAGGTCCGCGCAGTTGGCTTTCTTAGCCTGGATGCCATTCTCCTTAGCGGAATAACTGAACGACCGGATATAGTTCATGCTCATGTGCACATATTCGCGTTTCATATTGAAACCACTGAACATATAACGAGCCTGCGTACCTTTTTCATTAGGCTCCTCGATCACGCTCGCGAAGGGGAAATTGGACCGCATACTCGCGTAGATCTTTCCATCCGGCCCCAGTTGCAAGGTGCGGTATACATAGAAACAGGTGCGTGGTGTACACCCGGCACGGTCAGGAAAAGCGGTGAGCATTGCGGTGGACTGCCGCATTTGCTCAGGTGTGCCTGCTTCCAGGTCCACCTGGGAGATATTATGCAGCTCAATACCGGACTCGGGGTCGATCACATAAGACCCATAATAGAGTTTGCTCCCGTCCGGCGATAACTCCACGTCTTCGAGCGTCTCACCGGGTTCCATGTTGAAGATCGCGGGATCATTGAATTCGCCGGTCAGGTTGTTGAAGTCCATCACCAGTATCCTGTTCTTATCGATCATTGGAAAAACGATCTTCTCGCCGTTCGCTGAGAACTTGATGTTATACTTTCTTACCGTATCGGGCTTACCCGCAGCCGAAGGAAGGGAGGAGATCACCGGGGTGCTACTCACGCCGGCTGCCGTCACCAGGAAACTGTAGAACGCATTTTCTTTATAAGTAGTGATCCAGATATCTTTCCGGTTGCAATGATGCGTTCCCGCCAGCAATGGCAACGCGTTCGTCAAAAGACTTGTGAAATAGTTGACGGGTGTTGAGGGTTCAGGATAAACGATGCCCCCTCTTTCCGCGTACATCTTACTGTTGAGGGTCAGGTACTGGAGGTTCTTTGGCCAGGGCCCGCCATTGGATACCCCGAAAAGATAATACAGGCTGTCGTTTCCTATGTAGGGCACCAGTAGCGGGACATTGTATGGATGGAATGACTCGGGCACCACGTAATCTCCCCAGGGCCAACCAGTGTACCTTTTATCGAGTTTGCGGTGGTAACGGTCCCAGATCGCGATGCCGTCTGTATAGAACACCAGGTTACCCGCGGTATCGCTGATGGAACTGATGGTATTCGGGAATTTTATGGTATTCGGGTTCGTGTTTAAGGGAGTGACGGGCGTCGTGTTGAAATTGAGCCCGCCTTTGGAGCCGAACATCCAGACGTTGTTCCTTTTCTGCGCAAAACCGGCCAGTTGAATAAGCAAACAACAGGTTAATGCCAGGCCCGGTATTTTCAGCTGATTGGATCTCATGTGCCGGTCTAAAGATAAGCTATTGGTTACAGGGTACAAGTTGCAGGTTACAGGGTTCAGGGTGCAGGTTGCAGGTTCAGGGAGCAGGTTGCGGGAGTGAAGTTTGTTGTACGTTGGTCGATGGCCGTTGGTCGTTGGCGCCGTTGTTGGTCGCCTGACCAACAAGTCAGTCCTCCCAAACCTTCAGCCCCTCGCTGCAGTTAGCACAGATGTCTATGTTCTTCCGGCTGGTCATCAGCTCCCTGCGGAACTGCTTATAATTCGCATTATTCCAGGTCTCTTTAAATGATTGTGTTTTCAGGTTACCCAACTGGTGCATGGCGTCCTTATCGAAGCAGCAGGGAACCACCAGGCCATCCCAGGTGATCACGTTCGCGTGCCAGAGCTTCCAGCAATGGTTGCCCAGGCCGCTCTTGCTCTGCATCTTACCCGACTTGTCTTTCTTGTAGCGGCTGTATTTGTCGATGGTAGGGATCAGTTGGTGTGGGTCATTTTCAAAGTCATACACCTGCGCGGTCTTGAACCTTACCTGGTCTACGCCGATCTCCTTAGCCAATGCCTTTACCTCGGCTATCTGGTGTTCATTGTGTTTCACCACCAGGAACTGGAAGAATACGAATGGCGTTTTGCTCTTCAGTTCCTTCTTCCACTTCACGATGTTGCGTGCGCCTTCCAGCACTTTATCCAGCTTACCACCCACGCGGTACTGCTGGTATACATCCTGGGAGGTGCCATCGATTGAAATGATGAGCCGGTCCAGCCCGCTCTCCACCGTTTTTCTCGCCGTCTCGTCATCCAGGTAGTGCGCGTTTGTGGATGTGGCCGTATAGATGCCTTTATCATGCGCGTACTTCACCATCTCCAGGAAGTCACGGTTCAGGAATGGCTCCCCCTGGAAATAGAAGATCAGGTATAACAATTCTTTATGGATCTCATCAATGGTGTCGCGGAAGAAATCCTTTTTCAACATTCCCGTAGGCCTGGTGAACTCGCGCAGTCCACTGGGACATTCCGGGCAGCGCAGGTTGCAGGAAGTGGTTGGTTCAAAAGAAACAGTGATCGGGTAGCCCCATTGGATGGGTTTACCGGTGAGGCGGCTCAGTCGGTAACTGGACAGCACCTTCGCCGCGTTGAGTGCGCGGCGAAATGAAATTTTACTTAAAAAATTAAGACTATCGTTCCAGTTGAACTGAGGCATGGGCGGTAAATTTAAGGATAGTGACCAACAAAGCAGTTTTCAAATTTCCTTCACAACAAAAAGGATCATATTTGTTTTATGTACATGTCACGCCAGAAAAGAACGTATGTAAAAGAAGGATTGACATTCCTCGCGTTCATCTTCATCACCTCTTATCTTACTTTTTCCTGGTACCACAGCAGCGTCCGCAACAACAGCCGCCCCGCTACTTATGATAAGTTTGGCATTTATATACCACAGAATTTCTCCATACATGGCATCGACGTGAGCAAGTACCAGCAGAACGTACACTGGACCTCCGTGAAGGAAATGAAAGTGGACGATGTACAACTCGGCTTCGCTTTTATCAAAGCCACGCAGGGTACGGACCGTACTGACCCCAGCTTTAACCGCAACTGGACGGAAGCCAAAGAGACCGGCATCGCGCGCGGTGCTTACCATTTTTACAACCCCACGCAAAGTGGCAAATACCAGGCACGGCATTTTATCAGGACCGTCGGGCCATTGGCAGCGGGTGACCTGCCGCCGGTGCTTGATATCGAAGTGACCAAAGGCGCGAATACAAAAAAGCTCAGGAAAGAACTACTTATATGGCTGAAGGAAGTGGAAGCCCACTACAAGGTAAAACCGCACCTGTACAACAATGCGGGATTCTACCATTCCTACCTTGGAAAGGAATTCGATAGCTACCAGTTATGGGTGGCGCATTACAAAGAGCCGGTGCAGCCAAGGATCAATCGTGACTGGATCTTCTGGCAGCACAGCGATCGCGGCAGGGTGAATGGCATCGCTGCGGCCGTGGATTTTAATGTCTTC
Organism: Chitinophagaceae bacterium; assembly: GCA_021323155.1. Taxonomy (GTDB): domain Bacteria; phylum Bacteroidota; class Bacteroidia; order Chitinophagales; family Chitinophagaceae; genus JAEZDC01. The sequence goes on from JAJTCI010000231.1 coordinate 3,416, forward strand.
AACGGCGACTCCGCAGCGTTTAATGCACTACTTTTAAAGTAGAAACGTATGGTATGGAACCCGAGGTCAAAGCCTTCCTGCTAAGGATCGTAAAATCACTTTCATTCGCTATTTTATGGATGATGCTGAATATGACATTCGGGATCTTTTTTGACCTGGGATACATCCACTCCACCATCACTATCGGGAACATACTCTACTACATTTTCCTCGTGGGCAGTTTCTCCGTCCTGCTCTGGTATTTGTTAAAGCTCTGGAAAGAAGACCCCCAGGTGTAACATTAGCCGGGGACCGCACGTAAAATTTCAAGGTTGGCTCATATCTGCTTTTCATTTATTTTCATGCCCCTAACCAATTGATTGATGAATCTCAGAACGGTATCCAGGTGGGTGGTTATCGCAGGTACCCTGCTCATCTGGACGGTAAAATTTGTTATCCGGCCCTACATTCATATCCCGGCAGCGTGGAAGCCGGTCTTTGGAATGGCGCCCAACCTTATCGGGTCTTTCCTGCTACCGTTCGGCGCATGCTGGCTCTTCGAAAAGATATTCGGCATGAAGACCTACCGCGAACTGCGGATCGCTTCCTGGTTCGGGCTTATACTGGTAGTGATCAATGAGTATCTTCAACTGGTGCCCTTCTTTGGAAGAACGTTCGATTACCTCGATATCCTCTCTTCATTCTTCGGTGTGTTCCTCGGTTACCTGTCCTATTCGTGGCTGATGGTGCGGATGGAACTGTAAACTTACCCATAAAAAAAGGGCCGAAGCCCCTTTCAATCTGTACTTAT
>JAJTCI010000232.1 GCA_021323155.1 Chitinophagaceae bacterium
GGCCTCGACCCGGAAAAGGTGGCGTTGTATGTACAGAGTGACGTGCCGGAGATCGCCGAACTCTATCTCTACCTGAACATGCTGGCCTATAAAGGAGAGTTGGAGAAGACCACAACGTTCAAGGAAAAAGTACGACTGCAGCCCGAGAATGTGAACGCGGGGTTATTGACCTACCCCGTGCTGATGGCGGCGGATATCCTGGTACACCGCGCGGTGAAAGTGCCCGTGGGTAAAGACCAGGAGCAGCACCTGGAAATGGCCAGGAATTTCGCTGAGCGTTTCAATCACCGGTATGGAGAAGTGCTGCCATCGCCGCAACCATTCAATTTCGGGAGTGAACTCGTAAAGATCATGAGCCTGGATGGCAATGGGAAGATGAGCAAGAGCGAGAACCAGATGGCCACCATCTATCTTGCGGATGATGATGACGCCGTCAGGAAGAAGATCATGAAGGCGAAGACCGATAGCGGGCCCACAGAGCCGAACACACCTAAGCCGGATTATATCGATAACCTTTTCACCCTGATGAGTATCGTAAGCGAGGTAGATGTCCGGCAGAAATTCTCCCGGGATTACGAGCAATGCGTGATCCGCTACGGTGAGATGAAAAAGCAACTGGCGGAAGACATGGTGAAGTTCATCGGTCCGATCCGGGAGCGGGCGGCGGAAATACAGAATAATAAAGAAATGCTCGATAAGATCATCCGCCAGGGAGCTGACAAAGCCCGGGCCAGCGCCTCCGCGACGATGGCGGAAGTGAGGAAGGCTATCGGGATGAATTATTGACTGGCAGAGCGGATCTGCCCGTTTTAAACAGCTTGCCAAGCTCACACAATGATTCTTCATAATCTTTAATCAGCTGTATAATGGCGGGTCGCTGAAACCGACGATCCGATTTGGAAGGATAAGGGGGATACTTTATGTTTGGTGTCCCAGACCTTTGTAAGTACCAGAACGTAAACTGCAGAATTCCCAGATGGCGAAATCAAAAAAACCAAAACACATTGCGGTAGCAGGTAATATCGGCGCCGGTAAGACCACGTTGACCGAAATGCTGAGCAAGCATTACAAATGGATCCCGCAGTTCGAGGACGTGGACCACAATCCTTACCTGATGGATTTTTATGAGGACATGCCCCGTTGGAGTTTCAACCTGCAGATATACTTCCTTAACTCACGACTCAACCAGTTACTGGAGATACACCGCGGAACGGAGACCATCGTACAGGACAGGACCATCTATGAAGACGCCAACATCTTCGCCCCCAACCTGCACGACATGGGGCTGATGAGCAAAAGGGATTTCGAGAACTATTATGGGTTCTTTCAAACGCTCAAGTCGATGGTGCAGCCACCGGACCTGCTCATCTTTCTAAAAGCCTCTGTGCCTACACTGGTGGGCCAGATCCAGAAGCGGGGAAGGGAATACGAAGAGAACATCCGGCTCGATTACCTCAAGAAGCTGAACGAACTTTATAACAAGTGGATCGATAATTACAAGGAAGGCCAGCTGCTGATCATAGACGTAGATAAGAACAAGTTCGCCGAACGGGAAGAGGATTTCGGTGAGATCGTGAATAAGGTGGATTCGATGTTGTTTGGTTTATTTTAACGCTAATAAGCACGAATAAGAACTAATCCGCGCCAATAGCTCCTTAAGGAGCTTTTTTCATTAGTATCCATTCGCGTTTACCATTCGCGTTCTTTAGCATTCACCATTCGCGCTCAAAAAAAATCCCGCCACGAAGGCGGGACTCTCTCATTTGGTCATAGCAATCAAAGAGACCATTGTTCGAAATCGAACGTCTTTATACTTTGGGTGCTGCAGCGAGGGTCTCTTCGCTTACACCGCTTGCATATTTTTCGAAGTTCTTGATGAATTGCTGCGCGAGGTCTTTCGCCTTAGCGTCATATGCAGCTTTGTCCTCCCAGGTGTTCCTTGGGTTCAGGATCTCATCGGGTACGTTGGGACAGGTCTTAGGCATCATCATCCCGAATACCGGGTGTTGTTCAAATTCAACTTTATCCAGGTCGTTATTCAGTGCCGCAGTGATCATCGCCCGGGTGTAACCCAGTTTCATGCGATGGCCTACGCCGTAAGGACCACCACTCCAGCCCGTATTCACCATCCATACGTTCACGTTGTGCTCGGTCATTTTCTTGCCCAGCATATCGGCATACTGGCCGGGGTGCAGTGGCAGGAAAGGCGCACCGAAACACGCGCTGAACGTGAGTTTGGGCTCGGTAACACCGGCTTCTGTTCCGGCAACTTTGGCGGTGTACCCGCTGATGAACTGGTACATGGCCTGGCCGGGTGTGAGTTTGCTGATGGGCGGAAATACACCGGAGGCGTCACAGGTAAGAAAGAAAATATTCTTTGGCAGCCCGCCGATGGAAGGCTCCTGGGCGTTGCTGATAAAGTTCAGCGGGTAGCTCACCCTTGTATTCTCCGTGATCTTCGCACTTTGGAAATCGATCTTGTTCGTACCGTCAACGAAAGTTACATTCTCTACAAGGGCACCGGGTTTGATGGCACGGAATATCTCCGGCTCTTTCTCTTCGCTCAGGTCGATCACTTTCGCATAACAACCTCCTTCAAAGTTAAAAACGGAGTTGCTGGTCCAGCCATGTTCGTCATCGCCGATCAGTTTCCGGTTAGGATCCGCGCTCAGTGTTGTCTTACCGGTCCCGCTTAAGCCGAAAAATACGGCTACGTCACCGTCTTTACCCATGTTCGCTGAGCAGTGCATGCTCAATACATTTTTATCGTGTGGCAACACATAGTTGAGGATCGTGAAAATCCCCTTCTTCATTTCACCCGTGTAGCCGGTGCCACCGATCAATATCGTTTTGTGTGTGAAAGAAACCATGGCAAAATTGTGCTGCCGGGTTCCGTCTATTTTAGGATCCGCTTTAAACCCTGGGGCCTGGATGATATGCCAGTCGGGTTTAAAAGTATCCAGTTCCTCTTCTTCAGGGCGCAGGAACATGTTATAAGCAAACAAATTGCTCCATGGGTTCTCGTTGATCACGCGAATGTTGAGCCTGTAGTTCGGATCGGCACAGGCGTAGGCATCCCTTACCCACACCTCTTCTTTCGTGTTGAGGTAGTTGAGCAGTTTTTCTTTTAGCTGGAAGAAATATTTTTCGTCGACCGGTATATTGAAATTGTTCCAGTGCACGGAATTTTCGGTCATCGCATCCTTCACGGTGAACTTGTCCTGTGGACTCCTGCCGGTGAATTCGCCGGTGTTGATACACAGTGCACCTGTGTCGTTGAGAACGCCTTGCCCCCTGTTAACAGCTTGCTCTGCAAGGACTTCAGGGGATAATTGGTAATGGAATTCGGGTTGGTTTAAACCTAGGTTCTGTAATTCTTTCGTTGGTGCCATAAGTGTGGTTATCATAGCGAACAATCGTTAGTTAGTTTGCAAAAGTATAGGAGAATCCCGGAAAATGGCAACGTTTGCGTAATCCGTACACATTTATTTTGGACCAGCCAGGGACCCCAATTCCGCTCCTTGTTTAATACCTGGGCGCGGCCTTTTGCCTGCAATCACGGGCCGCTATCGTCCCGGGTCAATGGTGTGGCGGTGCCTGGGCAGCCAGCAAAATATCACTATACGAATTGGCTACATAATTATCTGGCTGGAGTTCAAATAGCGCGGCATAGCGGTCGCACTGATCCTTCAGTTTTTCGATACCCTGGTCACCTGCAAGGTCGATGGCTTCCACTTCTACGAAAGTGCCCAATCCTTCCACGCGGTCAAAATGAAACTTCACATTATCTATAAAGTAGATACGCCGTTTTTTATCGACGATCGTTTTGATGCCAAGCGAACTGGCCAGGATATGCTTTAATGCGGGATCGGGCTGGTGCTGGTAAAGGATCACGTTCGACTGTTTGGCACCAGCCGTGTCTGGTCGTTCATACCAGATGAGCGCGTGTTCTATATTGCCTTCCCTCAACTTCAGCCGCCCGTTCGGTACGTTGAAATAGGTATCCAGCTGATGGTCCTCACCTTTAAAAACAGGCTCAAGGAGTTTTAGTTTGGCTTCCATCACTTCCAGCTGTGTAACACGGGCTTTGAATTCGTAGTTGATATGCATTTTCCGAAGATAATACGCATGGCCCGCATGGGAAAGCCAGCTTCCGGGATTTGATTACTTTCGCTGCTCATGTATTTAAAC
>JAJTCI010000233.1 GCA_021323155.1 Chitinophagaceae bacterium
ATCGGGATCTTCGGTGTGGGATATGCCTCTAACCTGTACACAGTAAAAATGAGCCGGTAATAAAAAATACCAGGTAGATGAAATGAGTGGAGCCGAAAGGCTCCATTTCATTTTATGGGATTGCCCGGACATGTCGCAATATCGTCTGCCTTGAAACAGGGCTTATGATTACCGGGATGACTGTGGCGACCCCGTTATGCTCGGTATCATATTTTGAATTTGAAAGAAGTTCCTGAAAACTAATGTGCTGTTTTACCCGGAGAAAACAAGAGCTTTTGAAATAACAGCGAGAGCAGAACCACCACAACGGCCCCGGCCACGTTCAGCCAAAGAAATCCGAAACCGATGTAACCATAGTTATCCAGCACAAACAGCAGTATCACCAATAACTCGCCAATGATCGCGGCGGTGAATACCGCGTTGCCCTTCACACGCTTAAAATAAAAGGCGACGAGGAAGATGCCGAGTATCACCCCATAAAAAAGTGAACCGAGTATGTTTACCGCTTCTATCAGGCTGCCCATATTGTTCGCGAACTGGGCCACCACTACGCAAAACGCGCCCCAGGCGAACGTGTAGTATTTGGAGAGCCTGAACTTCTTTAACTCGTCCGCATCGGAGGGTTCCGCGTGCTCATGCCCCTTCCTGAACCTGACATAGAAGTCGATCATCGTACAGGAAGCAAGCGAGTTAAGCGCCGCAGCGATAGACCCCCAGGCAGCCAGGAAAATGATCGCGATGAGTAAGCCCACAAGACCCGCGGGCAGGTGGTCCACTACAAAGCGTAGAAAAATGTAGTTGGTATCATCTGCCGCGGAAGGCACCGCCTTCTCCATCGTTTTCTTGTATGTTTTTCTCAGGCTGTCACTTCTCAGGTTGGCCGCACGTGCGTTCTCTGTTGCGATGGCCGACTGCGCTTCATTATCCAGCTTGCTGGCCGCGATCATCTCGCGATTCAGCGTCGCGGTGGTGGTGCGGTTCGCATTATACAATGCTTCGATGGAATCGAGCCTTGGCTTGTACTCGGTCTGCTTGGCCCTTTCCACCGCCACGGCGTTATGGAAGATGGGACCGGGCTTGAACTGGTAATACGCAAACAATAAGGCGCCGATCAATAGTATCAGGAATTGCATCGGCACCTTTACCAGGCCATTCATCAGCAAACCCATCCTGCTTTCCTTGTTGTCTTTCGCGGTGAGATAACGCCCTACCTGGCTGTGATCGGTGCCGAAATAGGAGAGGGCAAGGAAAAACCCACCGATCACTCCGCTGATGATATTGTAGCGGTCTTTCAGGTCGAAACCATTCTCCGTAACGCCGCTGGTGATCACATTCAGTTTACCAGAATTGCCACTCACCTGGAGCGCCTCCGCGAATCCAATTCCTTCCGGCATGGAATACACGAAATAGTAGCCCGCAATGAACATACCGGTAAAAATCATGATCAGCTGCAATTGCTGCGTATAAGCCACCGCCTTCGCCCCACCGCTCACCGTGTAAATGATCAGAAGTCCGCCCATTACGATATTGGTCCAGAAAATATCCCACCCCAGCAACGATGACAGAATAATGGAGGGAGCGCAGATGCTGATACCTGTCGACAGTCCCCTCGACAAAAGAAAAAGCGCGGAGGTGAACGTGCGCGTCTTCAGGTCGAAGCGCTGCTCCAGGAATTCGTAAGCGGTAAATACTTTCAGGCGGTTGAACAAAGGAACGAAAGTGATGCAGAGCACCACCATCGCGAGCGGCAGCCCAAAATAATATTGTACGAAACGCATCCCGTCGGTGAATGCCTGTCCCGGCGCGGAGAGGAATGTGATCGCGCTCGCCTGCGTGCCCATGATGCTGAGCAATACGAGGTACCAGGGCATCGAACGGTTGCTGAGAAAATATCCTTCGAGGTTTTTGGAGACACGGCTCTTGTAGAGGCCGTAACCGATAATGATCACCAGGGTGGACACCAGTACAATCCAGTCAAGGCCGTTCATGAAAAATGTTTAGTGAACCATGAAAAGAAGATGATCAGTATAATGAGCACGGCGATCACGAAGACATACCATTGCCGCCATGAGCTGAATAAAGGCACATTTTCCTTTTCCTTCATCGGTATAAGATAATCACTTATTCTTTGGTAGTGCTACCAGGTTCGCCAGTAATTTATAGGCACCGGTAGCCCCGGCAGGCAACTGGCGGAAGAGGGCCAAACCCGTATACACGAAATTTCCTTTACCGTGTCGTGCAATGATCAGACTTCCTTTCCCCAGTTTCTCTCCTTTGTCATTCATGCCAAGCGGCATCACGAAACTGCTATCCACCTGGTCGGCTTCGTATACGCTTCTCTCCTGTACCCAACCCGTGAAATCTTCCGGCGTGATCTTGTTTGGTATGTTCACTACCGGGTGTTTCGGGAGAAGGAATTCCACTTTCGCGTCTTCTTCCGACACACGTGTGCGGGAGATGTTGAAAGGATAGGGTCCGATCTTCGCTCTTACTGGGCCCACCTGGTTGTTCGTATTGAACTGGACGATGAGGTTACCCCCATCCTTCACATAGTTCATCAGCACATCGTATTTACCGGAGAGCCAGCTATGAATGTTATACGCCCTGATACCGGTGATGATCGCGTCGAGTGATTTCAAATTAGCCGCGGTGATACTGTGCTCATCCAGTAGCACAACTGAATATCCCATCTGTTTTAGCGCTTCAGGCATCGCGTCACCGGCACCGGCGATATAACCCACTTTTTTCCCGGTAGTTACTATACTGGCGGTGACTGGCTTAATAACAGACGGTTTGAAATAGCGAATGAGGGGTATGTGATCGTAACTGATCTCCATTAAATCTTTATCATAAGCTGCCGGTCCTTGTTTTGCATAAAGCCGGATATCACCAGATAGCGGTAGTGATGGCGTATAATTAAAACTAAGCGTTGTTCCTTTTTCGAACACCGCGATATCCATCGGGTCATCTTTGTCCGCGGTCTTCCTGCTAAGTACAAGATACTGGGTGGAGTCGAGGTCTCCCAGCACTTTTACTTTTGCGGTGAACTGGTTCCGGGTCGTTTTGGAAATAAGGATGAAGCCCGGGTCTGCACTCACCAATACTTTTGGCAATACAACCACTGGTTCGTAAACTTCACCCTTCACCGGGTCGGTGAATTTGTACTGTACCGGGCGCGTGATTCGAAATTCCTCTCCCGCGATGGACATGGTGTATATCACTGAGAACGCGGCGTCGTTCTCCGCTTTGCCAATGAGTTCCTGGTCCCTTACGTCGAAGCACCCGTTCGGCATGCCATGTTCGAGCCAGTAAGGCTGTGTTATTTTTTTATGTGAAGGGACCGGTATGCTCTTGCTGAAACTATAATTCCGGTTGGTGACAAGCGTATCACCGCGCATAAAATCAAATCCTTCAATCGAAACCTTCTTTGCAATGACCTGCCCGGCGTTACGCTTATTCAGTACGAAGTTCATTCGAAGACTATCGCCCTGCACTACCGTGGAAGCGGGAGCGGTCACATCGGCAAAGATCCCGGCGGCGGCTTCTATCAACAGTTGCGTTTCTTTTAGTTTCTGTTCTTTCCAGTATCCTGCAGGCAGGCTGGTGAGCGTCTGATACAGCAACACCAGGTCGGCAAGTGAAGTTTCCGGCTTCTCGAAAGTGAAATGCTTTGCGATCTGTGCAACCTGTGCCTGGAGAAAAGGTGCTTCCACGCGATCCCAGGCGGTGCTCACACCATCCATCAGGTCATTCACTGGTTTTTCTCCGCCGGTCGTGATAAAATATTCATAGGTATCTCCCCTAGTTCTCGCCGCGCCGAAACCCTGGCTCTTGTGGTTACTACGGCTTTCGCTGGCGATCTCACCGAAACCTTTTCCAAGTATTGGATTGTATACACCCACATTCACCCGGAACACACTATCCGGAACCGCGTTGCCGGCGGGAATAAAACTGTTCCATAGAATTCGTTTTGCCTGCCAGGTGGATACGTACTTTAACTGCTCCGGGAATTTTGACGGGTCTGCAGCTGCAATAAAGGCCTCGTTCGCCAATAGCGCGGAAGCCCAATGGTGTCCGTGCCCCGCACGATTGTCACCGGGAAAACGGGTGATGATGACATCGGGTTTGAATTTCCTGATCACCCAAACCACGTCACTCAATATTTTATCCCTGCCCCA
>JAJTCI010000234.1 GCA_021323155.1 Chitinophagaceae bacterium
AGCTGATAAAGCTCATACTTTCTCTTTTTTAGCCCTTCTACCTTCAATTCGTTAGACAAGTTCTTTGGCAATTCTATTTACTCACTCATAAAACGTTTGTTATGCCGGAATTTGATACCGCTCACGTCAAAAACATTGTACTGCTTGGACACTCGGGCAGTGGGAAAACGACATTGGCCGAAAGCATGCTGATGGAAGCAGGAGCGATCCATCGCCGCGGCAGTATTGAAGAAAAGAACACGGTTGGCGACTACACCGACCTCGAAAAGGAACGAGGGAACACCATCTTCACCAAATTAATGCACGCCAACTGGAAAGGTTTCAAAGTAAACATCATTGACACACCAGGTTACGACGACTTCTCCGGGGAAGTGATCAGCGCCCTTCGCGTGGCCGACACGGGCGTGATGGTGCTCAACACCAGCGCCGGGGTGGAAGTGGGCTGTGATGTGATCTGGGAATACACGGAGAAGTTCCGTACGCCAATGATCTTCGTCGCCAACCAGCTCGACCATCCCAAAGCCGAATTCGAGCGTACGGTCCAGGAGGCCAAAGCGCACTTCGGGAATAACATCACCGTCGTGCAGTATCCATTAAATGCAGGCCTCGGTTTCAATGCCATCATCGACGTACTGAACATGGTGATGTATGAATACGGCGAACCCGGCAGCAAACCAAAGAAATCACCGATCCCTGATTCGGAACGCGAAAGGGCGGATGCACTTCATAAAGAATTGATCGAAGCCATCGCCTCCAACGACGAAGGCCTGATGGAAAAGTATTTTGATAAAGGCGAACTCACGGAAGATGAGATGCGCGAGGGATTGCACGTTTCCATGATCCGTCACGACATATTCCCGCTCTTCTGCGCATCGGCGCTGCAGGACCGAGGCGTCGCACGTCTCCTCAGTTATATCGATAATGTTTGTCCTTCCGCGAACGAGATGCCGCCGCAGCAAACAACGGATGGTAAAGACCTGCCTTGCGAGGCAAAAGGTCCCGCCTGCATCTTTATTTACAAGACAGTGAGCGAGCCGCACATCGGTGAGCTGAGTTATTTCAAGGTGTTCTCGGGCGTAGTGAAGAGCGGTATGGAACTGGTGAACGAGACCACTAATACATCAGAAAAGCTCAGCCAGTTATTCGTAGTGGAGGGCAACAAACGCACCTCAGTGAATGAACTGGTGGCGGGAGATATCGGCGCGACGCTCAAGTTGCGTAATACGCATACCAATAACACGCTGCATGAAAAAGGACGCAACCTGGAGTTGCAGCCCATCGTTTTCCCTGAAGCGGTGATGAGCATCGCGATCTCCAATAATAAGAAAGGCGAGGAAGAGAAACTGGCCTCCGCACTGCACCAGCTGAAGGAGGAAGATCCGACCGTGCAGGTGGAAGTGTCGCCTGAACTGGGGCAGACCTTATTGCATTGCATGGGTGATATGCACCTGGCGGTGATCAAGTGGAAGCTGCAGCACCAATACCATCTCGACATCCACTTCACTAAACCCAAAGTGGCCTACCGCGAGACGATACGGAAAGCTGCAGAAGCCACCTATCGACATAAAAAGCAATCAGGCGGCGCGGGTCAGTTCGGTGAAGTGACCATGCGCATCGAACCCTGGGTGGAGAATATGGCGGAACCTGCCGGGCTTAATGTACGGGGAAAGGATATTCACAACCTGCCCTGGGGTGGCAAGCTGGTATATTACAATTGCATTGTGGGTGGTGTGATCGACCAGCGTTTCCTGCCTTCAATCATGAAAGGGATCATGGAGAAGATGCACAACGGCCCGCTGACCGGCTCCTATGTGCGTGACGTGCGTGTATCTGTGTATGATGGCAAGATGCACGCGGTGGACAGCAATGATATGGCGTTTAAGACCGCGGGAATGATGGCGTTCAAAGATGCATTCCAGCAGGCTGATCCGCAGCTGCTGGAGCCTATATACAGTGTTGAAGTATTATGCAATGATGAACAGACGGGAAATATCATGGGTGACCTCCAGGCGCGGAGGGGCATGGTGGAAGGATTCGATACGGAGGGACACTTCACGGTGATAAAAGCCAAAGTACCTTACGCGGATATGTATGGATTTTCATCTTCCCTGCGCAGCCTCACACAGGGGCGTGCAAGGTTCAGGATGCGGTTCCATGATTACGCGCCGGTGCCGTTCGAGCTGCAGAAGAAGCTGACCGAGACCTACCGGAAAGAAGAAGAACTGGCCGAAGCCTAAGAATAGACCCTGCGGCGCGCAGGTGCGCAACATGCCGGAGTGGCCATTATGAAAAAAGTCCCGCAAAACGGGACTTTTTTCTACTCTTTTATATCCCAGGCCGAAGGCGCGGTTGGTGGAAGCTCCTCGCCGAGGCCCTCGGTCTCATCGTCACGGTTAAAAATGTCCGTATTCACGTTCTCAATATCCTCTTTCGTGATCTTGCTATTGGGATCTGATAGGTGTTTGCGGATTTTATCCCTCGTTACTTCATCCACATAACGCTCTTCATGTTCGTTCTCCGCGGGTTTGTTATTTATATCTCGTTCCATACCAGGTGTTTTAGACCTATATAGTTTAAATTCTATGCCACAAACGGCCGCTGGCGGGTAAATTAATGATTCGGTAATATGGATTACGGCCGCTTGGCGCGGAGCAGCCGGTCTTTTTCTTATAATTGAGGATAATTCGCTTATATGAAAAAGACCATCACGGCCATTGCTTTCCTGGTCTCTGCGGTTGCCACCGCGCAGGATATGACCTATGCACGCAAGGTAGTTGATACGCTCACTACGGAATATTTCTGGGGCAGGGGATATACGAAAGACGGGATGAAAAAGGCGGCTGACTATATCGCGACTGAGATGAGATCGCATAACCTGGTACCGCTGACCGGCAAGGATTATTTCCAGCCATTCAAATACCCGGTCAATACTTTCCCTGACGATATGGAGGTATCTATTAACGGTACGGTGCTCACACCGGGGGTTGACTTTATCGTAGCGCCGGAGAGCCGTGGTGTGAAAGGCAAGGGTAACCTGGCACAGAAGGACAGTGTAACATTCATCGATATTAGCAACCGTGTTATCGTAACACTGGAGGATAAACTCACCTGGTCGGTGGCGCCATCCGCAGAAGACTATACCGGGATCAAAGTCGACAAGAAAAAGCTGCCCGGGTTGCCTGCAACTATTAAAGTAAACATCGAAAACAAATCGATCAGTGAATTCAAAGCGGTGAATGTGGCAGGTATGGTAAAGGGCACAGTGAAGCCGGATTCGATGATCGTCTTCAGCGCGCATTATGATCACCTGGGCGGTATGGGAGAAAATACTTTCTTTCCCGGGGCGAATGATAACGCAAGCGGAATATCCATGTTGCTGAACCTGGCGAAACATTATGCGGCCAATCCACAACCCTATACAATGGTGTTTATCGCCTTCGCTGGAGAGGAGGCAGGACTGATCGGCTCGAAATACTTTACAGAGAACCCACCCATCAAACTGAAACAGATCCGCTTCCTGCTGAACGTGGACCTGGTGGGTACGGGAGAGGAAGGCATCACCGTTGTGAACGCAACCGAGTTCTCCCAAGAGTTTGACGGTATGGTACAATTGAACAAAGACAATCAACTGCTGCATGCCGTCAACGCCAGGGGCAAGGCTGCCAACAGCGATCACTACTGGTTCACGGAAAAGGGAGTGCCCGCGTTCTTTCTTTACACGCTGGGTGGTATCAAAGCATACCATGACGTCTTCGACCGGGCAGCAACGCTGCCGCTGACCGAATATGCGGATCTTTTTAACCTGATCCTCCGCTTCAATGACCGGTTAATGAAAAGGTGAGGACCTATGTATTCCAAACAACAGGCTTCGCAACTGCGCCAGGAATTCTGGACCGCGTTCGGTAAATACATGCAACCCATCTTATCCGCCGACGGCGAAAAGGTGAATTGGATCAATTATAAGACGGGTGTCAAACACATCTCCTTTCGCATGCATGCGGCAAAGGGTGCTTCTATCGGGATAGAGATTACCCACCCGGACCCGGAACAACGTGGGGTAGTGTACAACCGTTTTGTACAGTTGCGACAATTATTCAGTGATATGGCGGGAAATGACTGGACCTGGGAAGCGGAAGGAAGTGACGAACACGGCAAGGCGATGAG
>JAJTCI010000016.1 GCA_021323155.1 Chitinophagaceae bacterium
GCCTCGTTGCTTTTGAAGTTCGGGCTGGTATTGATATCAGCGTGCACTTCCATCTCCACATTGAATGCAATGAAGAGGTCGCACAACCTGAACGCGATATCGATGCTCCGCTGTACTTCTTCCAGCATCCGCTGTTTTACCGGCATCCTGCGTTTGCATGTTTCATTGGTGATGTACATGAATCCACCCTTGCCTTTCCGGATGAACACGATTACTGTTCCGAACTCCGTTGTTCGACCCTTCACCTGGCTGTCGGTCCCGATGCACACGGTGATTGAATGACCTGCTGCCATTTCATTCACCAATACCGCTCTTACTTCGTCATCGATGGACCTTTTGATCCGTGTTCCATCCAGCTTTCTCCATTGTCGTTGTTCCATGACCGCAATGTTTGATCATTAATAATTTTTCTTCCTTATAGCGCCCTCAAAAAAACCACGTGGTGCCTGGAGGAATCGAACCTCCCTGTCCGGGATTTCACCCCGGTGCATTTGAATCCACTCTGCCAAGGCACCATCAGAGTCGCGCAGAGGGTTCGAACCTCTTTCTCCCGGGTTGCAGCCGGGTGCATATAGCCATATCTGCCAGCACGACGTTGGCGGAGAGTGCAGGAGTCGAACCTGCTTCGGTGTCACCCGAACCTCGGTTTAGCATACCGGTGCCTTACCACTTCGGCCAACTCTCCGTTTCCAGGGGAAGAATGCTTCAAGCGTTCTTGTCACTGTTTGTATAGTAGGCAGGATTCGAACCTGCAGCCTCTCCAGTCCAGGTGGAGTATCCGGCCAATCGGAATGCTACTATGTTATTCACCTTCAACAAAAAAGCCCGGTCAATACTGACCGGGCTTTGCACTTTAGTTAAGCATATCAACTAATTCGTTTCCTGCACGGTCGTATGTATGGGTATAGCATGGGCACACTGCCTCCAAAGCAACTCACGGTTATTGCCGCACCCGGGCGCCTCGTTGGTTTATCGTTGTGTGTCCTGTACGAAATCATATTTTTTGTTTTACTGTTCCTTAAGATGCCCGGTAAGCGATTTTGCATACGAACACCGGTAATATTTTAAAAGAAAAGCCCCGCAGTTGTCTGCAGGGCTCCAGCTTGTTAGTTATCGTTGTATCAACTCGCAGCTTTGCATACCCCGCAGGCGGAATAGTCCCTTACCGGACTAAAACCGTTTGCTGTTCCTATGTTCTGAAGTACGTAAAGCATGCGCTGTTTGTTTTTATTTGCGTTGCAAAGATGTATTTATTTTTTCGTTGCCTCCAAAAAATATTTGAAAATAATTTTTGCAACGATGTTTTCATTCCCTTGAAACACTTATTGGGTAAGGGTTCCAGCGGGCTGTTCTTTTTATTTTAAGCCCAGCACGTCAATGCCCTGTTCAAAAATAATGTCGACAGGTACGCCTTTCTCTTTCAACTTGTCCAGGTCTTTTTGCAGGTCAGCCTTCACTATGCCTTTCTCCATCTGCAATTTTGCCACGGCATCTTTATCGCCGTTCCCCTGTAATGTCAGTATGAGGTTGCCGAGATCATTCATCGCCGTACGGAACTTCTCATAGTTCACTTTGTACTTACCGGCGCTTGTTTTTTCGAACGCGCCTTTTTCCTGGAAGAAATTAAATGCCAGCATGTTGGCCTTGCCATGCGAAGAGCTGGCGCCAAAGCGCACGCTCCTTAATATCCCCGCCATAAAAGTGGTGTAATACTGTTCTACCGGGCCCTGCAATTCTCCTTTTTCCACCAGTTTGGAAACCATATACAGACCGAGGATGTCGGCCTTCGCCTCCTCCAGCCAGGAACCCTGTTCCTGTAAAGCGGCACGTACCGTACCTTTTCCATTCACGGTGTTTTTGATACCCAGCCCGTGTGCCACTTCGTGGAACATCACGTTTGAAAAGAAGGCATCGAAATTCACCTCTTTCACCTGCGACGGATCAATGTACTCATTGGCGATGGGCACCATGATCTTATCAAATTTTGCCCGCATGGCGTTCTTCAATTGTGAGCGCCGCGTGCCTTTGGTCTTCTGTAATTCTTCGTCATTGGGTAGGTTAACGGCGATGGTCTTGCCACCCGCATTGCAATCTCCCGCGTAGTACACAATATCGTATGCAGCAAGTTGGGAAGAAGCACCGGGAGATTCCGCTTTGTATTTTGCATCTACCGGTAATCCCTGCTGCAGCTCCGGGAGCATAGCCACGTATTTCTCCAGGCGCTGGCTCCAGGTTTTGTCTTTCACCAGCACATACGACGAGTAAGCATTCCTGCGGTTATACAGCGCGTCTTCATAGTTTTCTATGGGCCCGATAATGATATCGAGGCTGTTGTTCTTCATGTCCATCCAGGCGATGTCCGAAGCGGTGAAGTTGTCAGACAGCAAAGCGTCGGCACGCAACGACAGGTATTTTTTGAATTCCATATCAGTGGTTACCTGCGCAGCCTGCCTGAGTAAGGCCGCCGCACGCTGTAATGGTTCTTTATAGGCTATATGGTATGGAATGGCGTAGAGCTTCCCGGCGCTGTCCCTGCGGATGATCGAGTATTGGCCAAGTGAATCCTTCACGCTACTTTTTGTCAGTTCTTCCTTGGTCATGTCGTGCGGGTAGAAATTCGCCGTCAGCGGTTTCTTACCGATGCCCGCGATAAAGGAGGTGTCACCGTTCAGCCGGTCCCATGGGCCGTAGTTGATCCGGACAAATTGCTTCGCCTTGTCATCTTTGATTGTATTCAGCAAACTGTCCAGGTTGCCGAAGCTTTGCATCCAGAACAGGGTGTCCATGATCTGAGCGGCGCGGATCAGCAATGGCAGCACTTTCCTGTCACTGTCACTGAGTTGATTCAGGTCGGTCGTCAGGCGAACGGTCGCGTAGCCCGCCAGGTTCTTACTGATGTAATCACCCGAATCATGGCTGGTTTCATTATCGCTTGCATCTTTACAAGACACAACCAGGGAGAGGGATAGTATCACGAACAGGTATCTCATAAATAGTAGTTTGAGATAAATGTATGAAAACTACCCTGCCTGCAAACCGAATGATGACAGGCGGCTTAAAACAACCTCCCCTGTTCCCCGGGTCTCCGGAAAAGGCTGCAATCAAGATCCAGGCGTTCGTGGTTGAGGCCGTATTTCTCAGTAAACTTACTGTATTGCTGTGCCACCATCTCCGCTATATTGCCCTCACCCCTCATGCGGGTGCCCCACCGGCTATCGCTTACTTTACCATTATGGCTTCCTTCGATCATGTGCCAGACCTTATCGGCGCGATCCGGGAAGTTTTTGTACAGCCAGTCATGAAACAACAATTTGATCGCGCCGTTCAGGCGGATATAGGTATAAGCGGAAAAAGTAGCGCCCGCACTAGCCGCGGCCTTGATAATGTTATGCATCTCGTGATCGTTCAGTCCGGGTATCATTGGGCCAAGCATCACGCCCATCCGAACGCCGGCATTCGACATCTCCTCGATCAGCCTGAGCCTTTGTTTGCCCGTGGTTGTACGCGGTTCCATCACCCTGCGAAGGTCTTCATTGAAGGAAGTGATCGACACCAGGATGGACACGATATTCTTCTTTCCCATTTCGCTCAGCAATTCTTTATCTCGCAGCATGCCGGCGTTCTTGGTGATCATGCCAACGGGCTGGTTGAATTCGTTGCAGACTTCCAGCAGCCCTTTTGTGATCCTGAACTTTTTCTCCGCGGGCTGGTAGCAATCCGTATTACCACTTAGGCCAATGGGCACACATTCCCATTTGGGATTCATCAGGAATTTGCGCAGCAGTTCCGGCGCGTTTTTCTTAACGATGATCTTTCTTTCGAAATCAATTCCCGCGCTCCATCCCCAATACTCGAAGGAGTTCCGCGCATAGCAATAAATGCAGCCATGCTCGCAGCCCTGGTAGGGGTTCATGCTGTAGAACATTCCTACATCCGGGCTGTCTACTTTGTTCACGATGCCCTTTGCCTGGTCTTCGAAATATTGCGTTTCAACGTTTGGTTCGGTCCAGTCGTCGATCGCCTCCACGTGTTCCCTTACTTTCCGGTTCTTTAAAAACTTGTTGGGCGTGTTGAATTGCGCGCCCCGCCCTTTTATGTATTCGTTGTAATTGCCTGGATTATCATTGTTGTGTTCGTTCATAAAAATTTGTCTTTAGCATCTAGCGTACGCCCGGTAATTCGTCCCAGCGCGAAGTGTACCTCGGGCTCCTGAATTCCTGGCGCATCTTCCACTGTTTGTCAATACCTGCAGCCGCGTATTTGATCACATCGTTGCGCATACTGAAATTGATATTGTCCAGCATCAGCATCAGCTCACGGTTTTGATTGTTGCCGCACTCATTGAAAAGGCTGGACTGTATGGAACTGTCGGGTACAAGGCCACTGAGGGTCACCCCAGCCTTGCTATACCTTTCTCCCTTGCGATAGAGCTGTGTTGCCATTTCCATCGCGGGCTTTATGAGCTCGTGTGTGAGCGATGTAGGGGAGTGCAACGTTGCGTAGCTGCTGCGCGCCTGCCCGCCCTGCCGATAGGATGGTGTGCCGGCTGGTTGGCGAGGGATGACAAACACACTGATCATACTGGCGGCGCTGTGCTGGCGACGTAATTTCTCCGCTGCCCTGGTGGTATAAGTAGCCACTGCTTCTTTTATATCTTTTAATTCCGTTACAGCTGTACCGAACATGCGCGTGGTGGCGATCATCTTTTTGTTCGCCAACTCGTCCTGCATCAGAATGGCCTGCCTCCCATTCAATTCTTCGATCATCCGCGCGCCGATCACGCCGCCAAGATGCGTGCGCGCCCAATCTTCACTCATATGCTTCAGTTCCCAGGCGGTGTGAATATTCCATTCATTCAGCTTCACCGCGTAGCGCCTGCCGATTCCCCAGAGGTCTTTCACCAGTGTGCGTTGCAAGGCCTGAGTAGTAGCATCTTCAGAATCCAGCACTAAGGTTTTCGAGGGAAGCCTTAACTTCTTGACCAGTCGATTGGCCACCTTTGCGAGTACCTTGGTTTCGCCGGTGCCCACGGATACAGATACGCCTGTCCATTGTTCTACTGTTTCCCTGATCGTCCTGGAAAAATCCTGCAGATCATTTTTTGCGATGTGGTCGAGATCCAGAAAGGCTTCGTCCACCGAATACACTTCTACCCGGGCTTCTCCTACCAATGCCTTTAAAGTATCCATTACCCTGCGGCTGAGATCGCCGTACAGGTTATAGTTCGAGGAGAACGTCTCTATCCCGTTTTTTTCAATGGCCTCCCGCACCTGGAAATAAGGGACCGCCATATCGATGCCCAACGCTTTTGCTTCGTTGCTGATGGAAATAATGCAACCATCATTATTGCTGAGCACCACCACGGGTTTATTCTCCAGGTCGGGGCGGAACACTCTTTCACAGGAGCAGTAAAACGAGTTGCAGTCGACGATCGCTTTCATAAATGGCGTTGTTTACTTAATAGCATTCCAGCCTTATGATCCGTACAATTTCTTCTTTCCCTTCTGCGGACGGTCGTTATCCAATAATCCTTTCTCGAGAATGTGAATTACACAGGTCACGAGACCGAATACGTTGAATTGCGTGAACTCTCCCACGTCAATATTTTCGTACCGTTGGTTTCCCGCTACAAGCGTGTACCCTTTGATCGTTTGCTGGAGGCGACGCACCACCAGTTCGCCGTTGACCGAAGCCACGATGATCTTGCCATTGGTAGCTTTCAGGCTCTTGTCAACGATCAGTACATCGCCGTTCTCAATACCCGCTCCTTCCATCGCGTCTCCGTTCATCCTGAAGAAAAAGGTGGAAGGCTTGTTAAAGATCAGCTGCTCGTTCAGGTCGATACCGCGCTCCGAGAAGTCGTCTGCTGCAGCCCCGAACCCGCTGGCGTTCAGCGTGTGTACATCCTGCTGCGTGAATTTCCGGGTGCCTTCAAAAGAAGCACCGTAAAGGTTATCCCATTCCATATAATTAAGTTTTGAGAGAACTAAAGTATTTAGTAATTTCATGCTAAACAAAATAGTTTTATGGGAGGGCTGATGCAATATTCTCACGAACCGATGATCAAGGGAAGCCTGGTCAAAGAATACTTACTGGTAGCTAACATGGGAGCCGATGTGGCGCAACAGGTTAAGAAAGAAACAGCAGGAATTCTTGATACTTTTAGTGGAACTGCAGCCGCCGGTTGGCCGCACCACCTCGTGCTGGCGAGCTTTCTTGCCAAGGAGGAAATGGAAGATATTATTCTCCGGTGGATGCATAAAGTGATCAGTTCAAAAACGGCTTTCGCGGTTGCCTTAAATAATTATGGCGGTGCGCCTGATGCGGGCACTATCCATTTGCGTGTGCAGGACCATGCGCCATTCGCACAACTCGCCAGGGAACTGAAGGTGATCGATGAACTGGTGCAGAGCAATGGTTTGCCCCGGGCCCGGCTGGTGTCTCATCCATGTCTTACTGTTGCAGGTGGCTTTAGCGAACCTGGTTATGAAACTGCGCTCCGTGCCTGCGCGGCCGGGGAGTTTCATTCAGAGTTTGAAGTGAAAGAGCTGGTTTTACTGAAGCGGATGCACGAGTTCGACGAATGCAAACAGGTGAATGTTTTCAGGTTACAACCGTAAATGTTTGGTATGGAACATCCATTCAAAAAGAAGGACAGGTATTACGAAAAAGAGCGTCCCTCATTTGAGGACGCGTTTGGAAAGCAAGTGTACGCCGCTGAATACATGATGGTTCTTCAGCCGCACGAAGACCTGTATAACCGGATCATGAAGGTGAAGCAGGAGTTTGCGGTGACTTATGAGAATGCAATGGCCACCGCTTTGAAACCACACATCGCACTGGTGCGTTTTGTACAATATGAAATGAAAGAAGCACAGCTGCATAACCGCCTCCGGTTGCTGGCGATGAGTCTGCCGGCCTTCAAGATCGATCTGGATGATTTCGGTAGTTACCCATCGCATACGATCTATATCAATGTAAAAACACAGGAGCCCATAAAAGCCATGGCCAGGAAATTAAGGGAGGCTCAATCACTAATGACCGTCAACAAAGAGAACAAGCCTCTTTTCCTGAATGAGCCGCATATAGCGATCGCCCGGAAACTCCTTCCCTGGCAATATGAGAAAGGCTGGCTGGAATTCGCAAACCGCCATTTTCATGGGAGTTTCATCGCCGACCAGTTGCTGTTCCTCAAACGTCCTTTGGGCACAAAGCAATGGCAGGTGGTGGACCGCCTGGGGCTGATGAATCTTCCCGTAGAGACGAAGCAGGGAGATTTATTTGGGTGACGGGCTGACGCAGGTTTTCTTTGCACCTGTGTACAGGATCGTTTACGGTATATTTTACGCGTTCTCGCTGTTACCCTGGCGGGTGATGTACTTCTTCAGTGACTGCCTGTATGCGCTCGTGTATTATGTTATCGGCTATCGGAAAAAAGTGGTGATGGATAACCTCGCCATCGTCTTCCCGGAAAAAACTGAAAAGGAGCGTGTAAGGGTCGCTAAAGATTTCTACCGGAACTTCACCGACTATTTTTTCGAGATCATAAAGCTGATATCCATATCGGAAAGTGAGGTCAAAAAGCGTATTACCGGTAATATTGAACTGATCAACGAACTTCCTGCCGAAGTAAAAAGCATTTCGCTTGTATCCGGGCATTTTTTTAACTGGGAGATCGCTAACCTGGCAGTGGCGCTCATCAGCAGGTTTAAAGTGCTGGGCGTTTACATGCCTATAGGAAATAAAATATTTGATCGCCTGATGTGCGAGGTCCGCGGGAAATACGGCACCGTATTGATCCCCGCCACTGACTTCAAACGTGAATTTGTAAAGTACGCGAGGACAAATTTCGCCCTGGGCCTGATCGCCGATCAAAACCCGGGCGACCCCGCTTTCGCGCACTGGATGCCTTTTTTTGGAAGACTCACGCCGTTTCTTAAAGGACCTGAAAGGAATTCAAAGGCAAATAACTCTGCCGTGATATACGGGCACCTGTATAAAGAGCGAAGAGGGTATTACAAGGTGGATGCGACGCTGATCACTCTCGACCCGAATTCATTCGAAGAAGGCGCACTCACAAAAAAGCTGGTGGAAATAACAGAGGCCAGCATCCGGAAAAAGCCTTCAAACTATTTATGGAGCCACCGCAGGTGGAAATGGCAGTTCGATGAAACGAAACATGCAGACCTGGTGGTAAAATAAAAAGGAGACGAGGCTCACTCATCTCCTTTTTTATGGAGGGCTAGTGAATTAATTCAACGCGGCCACATTCTTTTCTATCTCAAATTTTTCCAGTTTTTTGATCTCACCCCAGCCACCGAGTACGTTCCGAATGTTATGGATGCCCTGCCTTTTCAGCATAGAGGCAGCGATGACGCTGCGGTAACCACCGGCGCAATGCACATAAACATTGTCTGTATCATCTATATTGGCCATCATGCCCGGGTCGGTGAGTGTATTCAAAGGAACGTTTACCGCGTCTTTTACATGTCCGTCTGCAAATTCGGTCTCTTTTCTTACATCCATGATCACCATATGATCATCGAAAGGGATATCCATCAGCATTTCATCAGCCTCCACATCGATGACCAGGTCGACCGTTTCGCCGGCAGCTTTCCATGCCTCGAAACCACCCTCGAGATACCCTTCGATCTTATCGAAGCCAACGCGTGCAAGACGGGTAATGCTTTCTCTTTCCATTCCAGGATCCGTAACCAGCACCATTTTTTTGTCGAAAGGAAGCAGGCTTCCGGCCCATTCTGCAAAACGTCCTTCCAGGCCGATAGATAAGGAACCCGGTACAAAGCCTTTACTGAACGTAGTTGCCTTGCGCGTATCAAGGATGATCAACTCCGGGTCCTTCACCAATACCTTAAACGCTGGGATGTCCAGCGCGGTGAGTCCCCTTTCCATTACGCTATCCAGGCTTTCGTATCCTTCGCGATTGATCTTCGCATTGATCGGGAAATAATTGGGCGGCGCAGCCAGTCCTTCCGTAACGGCCTTTACAAAATCATCCTTGCTTTCCTGTTGCAGCGCGTAGTTGCTTTCTTTCTGCACACCGATCGTGCTGAAAGTATTCGGGCCCAGGTTCTTTCCGCAGCTGCTACCCGGACCATGCGCGGGGTAAACGATCACATCATCGGCTAACGGCATTATTTTTTGCTGGATACTTTCAAACATCATCCCTGCCAGGTCCTGCATTGTGAGTTCATTGGCTTTTTGCGCCAGGTCGGGACGCCCCACATCACCAACGAATAAAGTGTCGCCGGTAAAAACAGCATAATCTTTCCCACTTTCGTCCTTTAATAAATAGCAGGTGCTTTCCAGCGTATGTCCTGGTGTGTGCATCACTTCGATAGTGAGTTTTCCCAATTGGAATACCTCGCCATCATCCGCTACATGCACAGGGAAGTTTGTCACGGTGTTCGGCCCATAAATGATCGTCGCGCCGGTAGCTTTTGCCAGGTCGATATGCCCGCTGACGAAATCCGCATGAAAATGCGTCTCGAATATGTATTTGATCTTTGCCTTGCGTTCTTCGGCCATCTGCAGGTATGCGTCGATGTCCCTTAACGGGTCCACGATCGCCACTTCCCCTTCACTTTCAATATAGTAAGCGGCCTCGCTCAGGCAGCCCGTGTATAACTGTTTAACGAACATAACAGAGATTTGGGTCAAAGATAATCTGCATCCCGCGATAAAGAAACGCTAAGTTCCTGCCGGACAGCACAAAAAGAAACCCCACAGCGACGGCTGCGGGGCTAGTTCATTCGTAGGATCGGACAAAAAGGTATTATCCCACCAATTCATTTACGAAATCGTTTACCTCGGAGATGCGGTTATAATTCACACCATAGTAGATGAATTTGCCATCTCTTTCAGTCATTACGATACCCGCGCGGCGAAGGATCGCAAGGTGTTGAGAAGCAACCGATTGCTCAAGACGAAGCTTGACATAGATATCCGTAACGGTCATCTTCTTGTTCTCGTCCAGCAACTTGATCATCTGCTGGCGCAGCTTGTGATTCATTGCGCGCAGGATCATGGCTGCTTTCTTCATGTGCACGAAATCCATTTTCAAACCATTCTCCTCAGTAGTAACACTAACCGAGTTGTGCACAACGAGTGATGGCTGTTGTGTTGTTGCTGTTGTCATTGCGTAAATCATGGGGGTATGTATTTATAAATCAAAAATATCACGAAAGGTTCCCCCGAAATTCAGGCTAAACATATATTAAGAGGTTTTTATATCAGTTTTAAGTTTTTGAGGTGGAGTAAAGAACTCTTTAAGGTAAAACGGTTCGCTGTAAGCCAGATCTGCAAAGGATTTTAACAGATACAGGTTTTCTGCAATCGTTTGCATGTGGCGCGCATCATGTTGGAGCTTCAAAAAAATTGCATTGTGATGCGTGCAAATGTTCGCCAACTTCATCGATCCGTTTCCACTGAACACCATGGCGTGTTGTTCTAAAAGACCTCCGAATGATGTTTCATCTAATATCATCGCTTCGGGCGCTGACCGTATCTCCAGTGTTGCGCTATAAGCGGCCGTAAAAACCTCCATTCTCCTGGCGTCTATCATCGGGCAAAAAAGGACAGGGAGGATAATCGCGGGTGGACCGTTTTTAATCGCGGCGATGGCGGCTGATGCCATTATTTCCAGGGTGTTGATGAGTACCAGCGGTTTACCGATCGCATAGCACAGCCCCTTTGCTGTTGACAGACCAACGCGAAGCCCGGTGTAACTGCCTGGTCCATTAGAAACGGCAACCGCATCAACCTGGCCGATTTCTTTACCGGTATCCTTTAATATCTTACTAATTGCCGGCTGGATGAAGGCTGCGTGATCTTTCTGGCTGGGATTTGTTTCGAGGGCAAGGCAGGTGCCGTCTGATGATAAACAAACGCTGGCATATTCGGTGGCCGTATCAATATTGAGTATTAAAGCCATTATGCGACCGTTTTGAGTTCCTGTTCCATTGCCGGGGCAGGTGCATAACGCGCATCTGTTTCTGAAAGTTTGCTCAACAACCGATATATATTATGCAGGCCGATCTTTTCACTCCATTCGAAAGGACCGAAAGGATAGTTGGTGCCTAGTTTCATCGCCGTATCTATATCCGCTTTACTGCTTACCTCCTCACCCAATGCAAAATACGCTTCGTTAATGATCATACTGAGGGTACGCGCCGCGATCATCCCGGGTACATCCGGCACCAACTGGAATTTCCAGCCCAGTGAGCCGAAAACCGAATGCACCGTTTCATCCGTACCGGTCGGCGCCGCCACTTCTGTAATGTCCCGACTAAGGAATCCATGCCATGCATTGATACGAATTGATCCTGGCGGAAGGTCGGCAAACGTTGTTACGACCGAACCAACAAACACAGGTTTGTTGGTTATCGCGGCGAAGGCAGGCCCGTATTCCTCGAAAACAAGGTCGAAATAAGCATCCGCTTCCGGTATTGCATCTTCCACCCACAACACGCCCGTTGTTCCTGTCGCATCCTTTGCGAGCCATTCTTCTTTCTGTCTTTGTGTTGCTTTTACAGCGATTACCATGGATTCTATTGAATGACAAAAATAGGTTGGAGAGTTGATGGAAATTCAGTCATTTTGTTCGACAAAATACTGGCTATGAAGCAAATCATAAAAACCGACAAAGCCCCGGCACCGATCGGACCCTACAACCAGGCTATAAGAACCGGAGAGAGTTTATACATCAGTGGCCAGATCGCTATTGACCCCGCTACCAACCAGTTGACTGAAGGGGACGTGAAGGCCGAAGCACACCGCGTGATGCAAAACCTGAAAGCCATCCTGGATGAAGCAAAGCTGACTTTCGAACACGTGGTAAAGACCAGCATCTTCCTGAGTGATATGAACCTGTTTGCCGAAGTGAACGAGATCTATGGCTCTTATTTCTCCGGTGATTATCCTGCGCGGGAAACCGTTGCGGTAAAGGGGTTGCCAAAAGGTGTGAACGTGGAGATCAGTATGATCGCTGCCGTGGATCTTTAGCGCCAGCCAGCATCATAAAATAATCGTAGCGATATAATGGGTGGTGAACGTGGCCGGCTCATTTGGAGATATCATTCGCAACCCGATACCATTATTAAAGCAGTCCGGCGCTCCGCTGATATTCTCCAGTGCAATACTTCTGCGGTCGCCCGGGGTATAGACCTGCAGGTACGGATATGAAATGTCCGGCACGATTGAAAGCTGCAGGTTTTCACTACTGAACCGGCACCCGGGTTGTTGCGTGTGATCCTGGTCCAGGATAAAACTATTATCCAGGTCTACGTCTTTCAGGTAAGCTTTCCTGCGAAACCTGCCATCAGCGGCGATCTTTCCCGTTGGGATCAGTTCGGCGTCGAATTCGAGCATTTCGCTGCTATCGATCTGAAGGTAACATTCATCAATTGTGGTGTCCAGTGTAAAATAAGGATGCCAGCCGTCCGCGTAGGGAATCGCGAACTCGTTGTTGTGCCTGACCGTCGTGGATACCGATAGCATATTTCCTTCCGAAAGTTTCCACTCCACCTCCAAATCATATTCAAATGGGTAGCCGTTATCTGATCCATCGTAATGATGATGCAATACAACAGCTGCACTTTCCTGGTCGGTCCGGCTTTCTTTTATTTCAAATACCGCATCATATAGTAGGGCGTGCAGTGCATGACGGCCGAGGTGATATTTTTCAACCTGGTATTCGCTTCCATTGAATTGGTAGCGACCGTTCTTCAACCGGCAAACAAATGGACTCAATTTGGCGCCCCTGAAAAATGGTGTGATGTGTTGTTTGGCCTCCGTGGGAGAAGAAAAACCGTCAACTATGTTAATTACCGAATTGTCAAAGGGGAAGCGAAATGCGTTCAGTAAAGCGCCAAAACTATAAACCTCCGCCTCGTATTTCGTTTTGGTGTTCCTTAATGTGATAACCGCGTAATTCAGTGCTTCTTCTACGATGATCTCGAAAGCCATGTGTATAGGTTGTAGGGAAAGTTAAATGCAACCGGTCAGTTACCGCCGGGGCACAAAGCTAACAGTTGTTCTTATTCCATGGTAAACACTAATTTTGGGCCTCAAGCGGTAATATGAGTTATACTCCTCAGAATAAGGTGCGGATCGTTACGGCAGCCTCGCTGTTCGACGGTCACGACGCGGCGATCAACATCATGCGGCGGATACTGCAGAGCAAGGGTGCCGAGATCATTCATCTTGGGCATAACCGGTCTGTAAAAGAGATCGTTGAGTGCGCAATCGAGGAGGACGCCCAGGGCATCGCCATCACCTCATACCAGGGAGGGCACGTAGAGTTTTTCAAATACATGAAGGACCTGCTCGACGAGAATGGTTGCGGGCACATCAGGATATTCGGTGGAGGCGGCGGAACCATCTTGCCGGAAGAGATACGGGAACTACACCAATACGGCATTACACGGATCTATTCCCCGGACGACGGGCGGCAGCTTGGATTGGAAGGAATGATCGAGGACGTGATCAAACAATGTGATTTTAACCTCAACGGAAACGGTGAATACAAAAACCCAATGACGCTGGGCGAGATCAAAGACGTTCGTAAGATCGCCCGCCTGATCACAAATGTTGAGAATGGTGTCGATAACAATGGCGCCGGTAAATCTTCGTTAAAGGCGCCCGTATTAGGTATCACCGGAACGGGTGGGGCTGGGAAGAGTTCGGTGACAGATGAGATCGTCAGGCGATATCTAAACGCGTTCAATGATAAGACCATTGCCGTTATTTCCGTTGATCCATCAAAAAAGAAAACAGGTGGCGCGCTATTAGGCGACCGGATACGGATGAATGCCATATCCCACCCGCGCGCATATATGCGCAGTCTTGCTACCCGGGAAGACAATACGGCATTAAGCAGCGCTGTGCAGGACGCGATCGATATCTGTCGCGCCGCGGCATTCGATTTTATCATCCTGGAGAGTGCCGGCGTGGGGCAGAGTGACGCCTCTATCCTTGATTATTGTAATGTGAGTCTCTATGTGATGACGCCTGAATATGGAGCGGCGTCGCAGCTGGAAAAGATCAATATGCTGGATTACGCCGACGTAGTCTGTATCAACAAATTTGATAAAGCGGGGGCATTGGATGCGCTGCATGACGTACGCAAGCAATACAAACGCAATCACCAGCTATTCACAGCGAAAGATGAAGATATACCGGTCATTGGGACAATCGCGGCACAGTTCAATGATACAGGTGTGAATGAATTATTTGAAAAGATCGTCTTTGCCGTCGAAAACAAGACCGGGGTGAAGTTTGGTGCCATCGAGCAGCACCGCCATGTAAAAGATACTACCACGAAATCGCAGATCATTCCCCCAAAGCGCGTCCGCTACCTGTCCGAGATATCGGAGAATAACCGTGGTTATGATGGATGGGTGAATGAACAATGCGTGATCGCTTCGAAATTGTACCAGGTGAATGGAGTGGTGGGGGAAAAAGAAACCAGCAATATCCCGGAATTACAACAGTTGAAAAAGCGTTTGGAAGAGGCGCTTCATCCTGAATGCAAAAAGCTGATCGAAAACTGGCCAAAGATCCGCGAAAAGTATGCAGCGGAGTTTTTTGAATATTCGGTACGGGATAAAGTGATCCGTCAACCACTCACTACCAAGAGTCTCAGCGGCACGCCGATACCCAAGGTGGTTTTACCGAAGTATAAGGATTGGGGCGACATACTCAAATGGCAGCTGCAGGAAAATATTCCAGGTGAATTCCCTTATACCGCTGGTGTCTTCGAGTTAAAGAGACAGGGAGAAGATCCAACGCGCATGTTCGCGGGTGAAGGCGGACCCGAACGTACCAACAAACGCTTCCACTACGTTTCCCTGGGACAGCCCGCACACCGGTTATCGACCGCATTTGATAGTGTGACACTTTATGGCGAAGACCCTGACCACCGCCCCGATATCTACGGTAAAGTAGGGAACAGCGGGGTGAGTATCGCCACTGTTGACGATGCGAAAAAATTATATAGCGGGTTCGATCTCTGTGATCCTAAGACATCGGTGAGCATGACCATTAACGGCCCCGCACCGATTATACTCGCGTTTTTTATGAATGCCGCCATCGACCAGGAGTGTGAGAAATACATTGACCAGCACGGATTGTGGGACGAAGTGAAGAAAGTGTCAGAGATGAAATTCAAACACGCCACACAACCGGTGTATTATAATCCTGCTGCCCCGGAGCGGTTGCCCGAGGGGAATAACGGGCTGGGTTTGAAACTCCTTGGATTGAGTGGAGATGAAGTGCTACCCAAAGATGTATATGCACAGTTAAAGG
>JAJTCI010000235.1 GCA_021323155.1 Chitinophagaceae bacterium
CCTCACCGAAGCTCCCGGAAGATTATCTCAAAGCGATCGATGGAATCAAGCCCGATCCTAAAATAGGCACCTGTGCCGCCGCCGCCGCTACCGGCGAGGTGGTGATCACTCCTGATTTCTTCGCGGATGATAAATGGGCAGAATTGAGGCACCTGCCGGTAGCCCTTGGTTTCTTTGGCGCATGGAGTATGCCCATAAAAACGAAAGGCAACAAAGTGCTGGGTACATTTGGCACCTACTACCGGAATCTACGGGAACCATCCAAAGAAGAGATCAAGGGCACGGCATTACTTGCTTCTGTAGCCGCTGCCGTGGTAACGGGAGACAAGAGTCCCCTTTCAAGAGCCGAACATGTAATCGAGCAGCATTAAAACCTTCGCCCGCCACCACCTGACACCGTCTTTCGAACCAGCACCACGATCACTGTGAATAAGGCCGACCCGATTACGGCCCAGATAATGGGAAAGGTCTTTCCGCCGACATTAATGGCAAATATCTCCGGCAAGCCGAATTTACCGGCGAGCCAGATACCTATATACGCACCAATAAATCCTACAACGATCGATACCAGGCAACCCCCCAGGCTGTAACCTGCCAGTGATTGACCTACCGCGCCACAAACGGCTGCGATAAGAAGAAGTACGAGAAGTTCGGCGATGTCCATATAATTGGTTTAATCGACAAGGTAGGCTTTAAATAATTAAATGAGTGGTTGATGATTGTTTTGCCCGGTAAACAGATCCCGGAACCACCGATTAACTTTAGGGGATGCGTATTACAGAGGCACTTGATCGCCACAGTGACACCGGTGTTTTACTGCTTCGTTTATTCACCGGTGCCCGTTTGATCTACGGGGTAGCGGATAACGTTCTTCAGTGGCACCACATGCTCCAATTCCGGGATTTCCTGTCAGCATATGGCTTTCCATTCCCGCTGGCCGCAGCTGTCATCTGCGTTTATACTCAACTGGTGGCTGGCCTGATGATAATTTTGGGATGGCATACGCGGTTCGCCGCAATGTTGATGATCATTAATTTTATTATCGCACTGGCGGTCGTTCACCGGAGCGATTCTTTCGAACAAATGACACCGGCCCTGGCGCTCCTTTTCGCGTGTATTTTATTTTTCTTCCAGGGTGCCGGGCGATATGCTGTGGATAAGACAGCGGTACCTGAACAATCGAAAAGCAGTTGACTGTTATTTGGCGGTGGCCAGGGTTATACCTTTCTCATCGATGGTGATCTTACGCTCCCTGTATAAAGCGCCGACAGCCATCTTAAAGGTTTTTTTACTCATTCCGAAAACGCGGTAAATATCTTCCGGGGCAGACTTGTCGTTATAAGGAAGTGTGCCGCCATTCTCATTCAGCAAACGAAGGAGCTTATCTGTTTCATCCTCCACTTTTTGATATCCCGCCTTGCCAGCCACCACGTCTATTTTATTATCGGGGCGGATGGTCTTAATAAAGCCCCGGAATGAATCGCCTACCTCGATATCGCGGAATACCTGGCTGTCGTGCAGTAACCCGGTATGGACGTTATTGATGATGACCACCCAACCGATATCGCTTTTGCGATAAGCCACCAGGTCTACTTCATCCATTTCCTTAACGGTGAGTTCGTCATTGCTTAGTTGAAATTCTATCTTTTCGTTAGCGGCAACCCTGCCGGTCTGTTCGTCGATATAAATTTTCACCAGGTACTCACCTTCTTTTTGCATCAGGCGCAGTTGCTGGCTTTTGGGAACGAACAGGTCTTTCATCAAGCCCCAGTCAAGAAAGGCGCCCGCGCCTGTTGTACTCACACAACGCAACAAGACGATATCGCCGACAATGCCTTTCGGTCGTTGCGTGGTGGCGATCACGCGGTTCTCAGAATCATGGTAAAGGAAGACTTCGATCTCCTCGCCGTTGCGCACGCCAGGCGGAACAAACCTTTTGGGCAGCAGTATGCCCTCGTCACCGTCGTCCAGGTAAACACCGATCTCCGTTTTGCGAAGGACCTTTAATATGTTGTATCGCCCGATCTGTATCATTGTGCGAAGGTAAGACGCGTTCGAATGACGTGGGGAGGAGTTTCTTGCCGGAAGGAACCATGGCCAATTAGTCATAAAGGCATCCATTCAGAAAGGGTAAAAGCGGGCAAGTCAATGGTGACACTCCGCTTTCGTTACTGCCGTTATTTGACTAAGTATTCGTTCCCGGATTCATCCGGCAAAGGGCGACAAATACGAAATAAAATCTGCGCGTACCAAAAAAAATATCAATCCTTTAATTTTCTCATCGGGAATTGTTGTACGTTTTCCTTTCCATCCATTTTGCCGGATACTACGGCCAGCAGTGAGTCGCTGGAGATCCTGGTATAAGTGATCTTCTGCGGGTACTCGTGCGCAGGGTTTTCGAAGACGAATTGATCATTCGTGGATGAAGTCATGCGAAAAGTTACCGGCTGACTATTGTTCTGGTTTTTAACCGTAGGGATATACAACAAATCATTCCCGTCCTGAACAAGTCGAATGCTTTCCGAGGACACCGTATCCTTTCCCTGGATAAAATGGCTGACGCCGGTGAAAGAGGAGTCAGAGGCCACCTGCCAGCTTTCAAGCGCTATTCCGTGGGAGGTACTACTCTTCCAACTACCCAGGAGCCATTGTGCTTTTTTTATTTCGGTGAATGTGCGACTGATGGGAGGGATGTTGCCGGTTGGCTCTTCATTTTCTTCGTTATTATTGCAGGCTCCAGTCAAACAGGCGGCGACCAGGATAAGAAAGGGTATATGTTTCATGTTTAGTTTATGGATTTATCTTCTGACCTTACAGGCGTAATACTCATCAATGAGTTTTTTCCAGAGTTCCAGTTTTTCTTCCAGGGTCAAATTTATTGTAGTATAACGGTTTTCTGCATTGGACTCTATACGCTCGTACAATTCTTTACAACGGAGGAAATAATCTGCTACAGCGAAATGTCCATTGGTCCCGATGAAACGATCATGGTTAAGGTTCCGGAAGTAATTATAATTTGGATGGTTAACATAATATGCAACGCCATTCTTTCCCATAAAACTGTATATTCCCATTGTGTCCGTACCGTATAGCTTCGTCACCAGGTATCTTTCCTTTATGTCATATCCTTCGTCACACAGATCTTCCATGTAGTAATTCGTAGAGTCGATGATTATGTTCTTAACCAGTTTTGCGTTCATCTTTATCCCACTCTTCGATTTTTTGGAATTTGAAGTGGTGACGGAAATCTCCCCTTTGTTGGATCCGAAGAGATCAAGTTTTACTTCGCCTTCGTAGTCGCCCAGTGCAGTGATCACTTTGGCGTTGTATTTTTCCCTTGCCAGAAAGACGAATGCAGAGGCAGTAAGCCCAACGGTAATGCAGAAAATCAATAATATTTTGTGGTACATAGGGGGATGTTTTCGTTAAGATAGGGAATTTCTATTGCTACTTGTTTACGTTGGTATTTGCAGGCATAAAAAACCCGCCTCCCTGGAGGCGGGTTTGGTTGAACTTATTTTTTATTTCCCGTTTTTTTTCCTTTAAATGCCACCTGGAAGGTCTAACGTTGTTTCACAAATGAAAGCGTTTGTTTAACCGACGTTCCGCGGATGATCAGCTTATATATGCCT
Organism: Chitinophagaceae bacterium; assembly: GCA_021323155.1. Taxonomy (GTDB): domain Bacteria; phylum Bacteroidota; class Bacteroidia; order Chitinophagales; family Chitinophagaceae; genus JAEZDC01. Next base: position 3,633 of record JAJTCI010000235.1, read on the forward strand.
GGTAACAAATCAGCGGTGTTTATATGTAAGGTGTTGACGCCGGCGCTGATGACCGTGCTCCCGGTGCGCACCACCCTTCCTGAAATGTCGGTAAGGCCATACGTGATCTTTTCCGCCAGAGGCGTGATAATGGCCGCGTTGATAAACCCTTTCGCTGGATTCGGGAATAAACTGGCCACAACCGGATCCAGTGTAACCAGTTTAATATCGGAATAAGAGATCGGCCTGCCTATTTCGACAATCCTGAGCCTGTAATATAGTGTTGCGGAACCAGCTGATCTGATATCACGGTCCGTGAAAGTGTAAGTGTGGACAGAAGTTCCGGTTCCGGCCGGCGTCACAGTTCCTATTCGAGCAAATTGCCGTCCGTTATAGCTGCGTTCGATTTCATACGCCGCGATGTTTTCTTCATTCGAGGTAGTCCATTCAAGGACAGCATCGTCATTAAGTTTTCTTGCCATAAAGTTGAGTAGCCGGAGCGGTAACACCGTGCTGGTGACCATTAGTTCCCTGCCGAAGT
>JAJTCI010000236.1 GCA_021323155.1 Chitinophagaceae bacterium
CTCGAGCTATCCTTACAACAAGAAGCGGTAGTAGCCTTGCGGTCGTACTTGCAACAGCCATGGAGCTTATCATAAGTAGCATCACTGGCAGTGACATCCTGGGTATCGTAGCCCTTGGAAGCGATCTTCTCCTGGATCTTTTTGCTGTTGGTGGCCTTGTCGCTGTATTTTACAACGAGTAAATGCGTTTCATCACTCCAGCTGGCATAACTCGCACCGGCATCTTTGGCCGCCTTTTCAATCGTTTTCTGGCACATACCGCAGTTGCCCCAAACCTTAATGGTGTCGTTTTTAACCTTCTGACCGAAGCCGATAACGGAGCAAAACATGAACGCTATTGATAAAGAGATGATTCTGGTTTTCATTCCTGGTAATTTATTGATCAGTAAAAAATATAGGTTGTAGATCTAAGAACGCATGGCGCCGCCATCATCGTTCACTGGACGGGAAAAAATTAAATCCTGAAGGTACGGTTGGCGATCAAAATATCCTTACCGGTTAGGAGAGGGTCCGGGAGGACAAAAGACTTTTCCTTCTCTGTCTCCAGTGGCACGGGTGTAACAAGATCGTACTTGATAGGGGAGAGTGTAACCGGTGCGCTCACATTATACGAAGCATCTGACACTTTATGCTCCGACTGAAGCTTCACCACTTTGTATTCACTCTGGCAACATTTGTTGTTTTCGCCTGCATTGCATCCACAAACTTTTCCCGCGATGGCCTGCAGCTTCACGGTCTTTAATTTACCCATGCAATAGTGGAAATTGATGGTGAATCCACTGCTGATGACAAGGTAAAAAATGGCTAATATGGCGATGAGCGAACGCTTCACCCTACAAATATAAGGAACAGGTGTTAAGTGTTTCTTAATCAATTGACAAAACCCCACCAGATGCCCAGCCGGAACCAAAGCGACATTGTTGGGTAGTGATTTGTCACAAGGTTATACCGGTTGCCAAGGGTGTTCAGGTTCTCCAACCGGGCAAACGCTTTGAACGATTTGATCCTGAAATGCAGGAAAATGTTAACCTGCGGAAGGTTACTGATAGTGGCCGTATCCTGGTAAACGAACTGGCCGTTGAGTGGTGAGTAATTATCTGCTTTATAAGGGCTATGGTAACGCAGTTCAAGCCCTGTCGCAAGGTTTAGGTTTCGGAAACCGAGGCTTCCTTCGTACGCGATCCTGTTACGCGTAAATAGAAACGGTAGGTTGATGGGTGCATTACCCGTAGCCTGTTGCAGGTGCACTTCGGTATGCCAGTAAAAATTCCTGGACAGCCGGAACCTTTTTTCTGCCGCTATATGCAGGATGTTAAATATGGTTGACTCCTGTTTCGCGTGGTAAAAACTATCGAAATAAGTGTAATTGCTGATGATATGGTACCGTCCCGTCAATCGCAGGCCAAGCTTCAGGTTTTCGTACCGCGCGAATAAACGCGCCTGGTTTTCCTTATCAAATGAAGACGAAGTGCGAACCTCGAAATCGGTGCGACCGGTAAATATGGCCGCAGGGGTTTTATTCACGTTCTGAAACCCCAGTTCAAGTGAGCCCATCCGTTTGCCAAGCTGCCGTTTAAGATTGAGTTGTCCAATATAATCTCCGGCGTTATAACCGTTCAGGTATACCTGTCCGCTGGCTTCAATATCCCAGACCTGGTTCCTGGTTCGGTTCCGGTACTCGGCAACCCCGAGGATGTTATGCAGGTTTTCAGTTGTTTGGCTGTATTCACCGCGTATGTTTTGTAATGCAGCACCCAGTTTGAGAAATTGATTAAGATTGTTTTTCTGCGGGTACGAAATAATACTAACCTCGTTATTGAAAATACGCCACCTGTCTACGAACTCAAGCGAATCCTCGCTGCTTAGTATTGTGTAGTCAAGATAATCCTGGTAACTCACGGAATCAGGCCCATCGTAACCCGAGCCGCTATAGTCCTTGAAATGATACTTGGCGGAAGAATAAGTGAACGTGTGTTGCAGCCTGATCCTGGGGTAAAATAATTTGATGACGGTGGAATCCGTCACGACAGAATCTTTCTGGCCGAAATCATATTGTTGTCTTATGACGAATGTATTGTCTTTATAATCGTTTCCCGTCTTGATGGAAATAAAAGGGCTCCGGTTGAACCGGTTGCCGTTTCCCAGGCGGGTCTCCAGTTCGAATGGGTTGTCGAAAGCCAGCTGGCTCATCTTTGTTTCATCCACAACGCCGCCATTCTCTGAAGAGCGGAGTCGGTTTGACTGCATGATAAAATAAATACTATACCGGCGATTCGTCGAATTGTAATAAGTATGAAACCTGAAATTATTATGGCTGGCGAACTGGTTGCGAAATGCGCCGGGCGCGTTGATGAACCGGTATTCAAAGCCGAAATTCAGGTTGCTCTTTCGGTTCTGGGTGTGCAGCACATGGATCATCTGCTCCGCTTTGCTGCCAAGCAGGTATCCGAGTTCAGTAAAGGGTCGCGTGGTTTGAAAGATCTTTGTCTCCTCTATCTTAAAACGGTAAATATCGTAGGCATGGAACCCGGCATCGAATCCCGGTTTCATTATGGGATCGAAAAGATAAGAACGGGCCGCGTTACCAAGCGTGCCATTTGATTCGTAGTAATAGGGCAGGGGGAAGCGTCGGCTGAAGTCGTTGATACTCGAATCAAGATAGCGGATGCGCGTAGAATCGAAGTACCGATAGTAAATAGTGATGGAGTCTTCCGACTGGTCGCGGTGGCGCAACGAATCGGTCTTCACCCGCGATGGGTTTACGGGCCTCCCCGTCCCATCGATGGTCACTGGCGGCGTGCCGGTACGCTGTGCAAAGCCGTTGTTCGCGAAAGAACATACAATGATCAAAAACAGGCAGGCTTGTTTGTAAAACTGCATCGGGTTCACAGATGGTTGCAAAATAACTCTAAAGCTGTGAAGGCGAAACTAAAATCTTTGCCTAGAGGCCTTCGATAAGCTTCCGGAAGATCGTGGTGAGTTTAGGTTCAGCTTCCTTTGCTGCCGCCAATACTTCTTCATGCGTGATCACGTTCTCATCTTCCCTGATTCCGATATCGGTAATAACGCTCATAGCAAACACACTCATACCGCCATGCTTTGCTACGATCACTTCCTGCACGGTACTCATACCCACCGCGTCTGCGCCAATGGTCTTGATCAGTTGGTACTCCGCTTTTGTTTCGAACGTAGGACCCGTAACAGCAACGTATACGCCTTCCTTTACATCGTATCCCGCGCCCTTTGCGATAGCCTTGGCTTTAGCAATCAAATCCTTGCTGTACGGTTCCGTCATATCAGGGAAACGGGTGCCAAGGCTTTCCTCGTTCTTTCCGATAAGTGGATTGGGAGTAAAGAAGCTGATGTGATCGTTGATGATCATCAGGTCGCCAACTTTAAAACCGGGGTTTACACCTCCCGCAGCGTTTGAAAGGAACAGGGTTTGTGCACCAAGCTGTTTCATCACGCGCACTGGGTAAGTGATGAGCTGTGGATCGTACCCTTCGTAATAATGGAAACGGCCCGACATCACCAGCACATTTTTTCCGCCAAGTTCAGCCACGATCATTTTACCACTGTGCCCAACCACCGTGCTGACGGGGAAATGCGGAATATCTGAATAGGATATCTCCTTTATTATATTCAATTCCTTTGTCAGGTTGCCCAGGCCGCTGCCTAGTATAATGCCAGCCGAAATATTGCCCTGGTATTGTTTCTTTATGTATGCGGTCGTATCTTCAAGTTTCTTAAGCAGTTCACTCATTGAATGGCAGTTTGTTCGGGCAAATATAATGAAGAACTCCGCTTAAGTTGGTAGGCAGGTAACAGCCGATCACGGCATATGCGATTAGGAACCCGTTCACAGGAGATATGCCCATTCCTGCAGGAACTTTAGCTGTCCTGCGCCTGAGCTCCAGTTGACCTCTAGTTGACCTCTAGTGCACCTCTAGTTGACCTCCAGTGCACCATCCCCGTATGATCCTCGTATGATCCCTATATGATACCGCCGGTAAACGGAATGCGGGCTTACAGTTGACAGCCATTGCGCCGCTATATCACTGCACCTTCATCCCGGGTTAACTTAACTTGGGCATCGCAGCCCTCGTTGGCGGACAGCATTTTGTTCACCCGGTATTACCGGGAACGTAAGC
>JAJTCI010000017.1 GCA_021323155.1 Chitinophagaceae bacterium
TTTATATCGCTTACCTGGTATTGGGTCCATAAGGCGGAATATCCCTGGTTGGTATGGCCAGTCGTGATGATCGTCTTCAAAGCGGTCTTTAATGACGCGCAGGTAAGACCAGTTGTACTGTTATAATAACCGGAAGGCGGTTGCGCATTTCCTATGATTGAACATACCAGCAGGAATAGTAAAAAGCTGCGCTTCATACGACAGGATTTTGAACCGGCTAAGTTAGTTTGAATGCTTTGCCCGCGGGCAGCCCGGCGACTATTTTTTCCTTAGGATATTACGAACCTTCATGAACAGGATCTTGGGCACTCCGTCACGCATTACGATCACCTTGATCCTGGTAGTGGAATTCTGGAGCAGCGTTCTGTAAACCTGTATGTTGCGTGTGAAGTTGTTATCAACGGCAATTACCCGGTCATTCTCTTTGAAACCGGCCTTGTCGCCGGGCGATCCTTTGATCACATCGATCACCATGATCTCGCCATTCTCGATATAAATACCGAGGCCGGTATAAGAATAATCGAATGGCTGGTAGAACTGCTTGTTCGGCTGCAGGTGGATCACCTGCTCAGGATAGTTCAATACAACGTTGAATCTCCTCAGCAGGTCATTACCTATCAGCCCGCCTGTATTGGGATACGATGTTACATTGAACTCATCGTTAAAGACCAGTGTGGGTACTTTACGGAAGCGATACGGTCCGATCTTTACTTCCTTTACTACTGTCAGCTGCATGGGTCGCTTTCCGCCAAGCCCCTCAGCCTGCGTTGAAAACATGCGTTTGCCATTTTGAAACATTGAACTGTCTTTGGCAAACTCCTCAGTCATCAGGAAACAAAGTCCCGCCCCGGTATCAAAATAGAAATTGCTTTGCACGGTTTTATTTTCTTTTATAACGGCGGGCTGCATAGGTATGGACGAAAAAACGGGTCGCATCAGCTGGCCCCCCTTCGGGTATTTGTAGTTCCCCGGAGTATAAACACTCATTACGTGTTCATCGTAGTCAAGGGCCACGATATAGCGCCTCAGGAAACTGTAACCAATGATACCATCGATCTGCAGGCCATAGACACTGGTAAGCAGGTCATAGTCATTGATATGAAAATCCAGGTTAGAAACAGAAAGACCTGGCAGCCGCAGCGTATGGTTCATACTGAACTCTACGTTCTTGATACCACCGATGCCTCGTATGGTCTTCTCGGAAGCCACGCGCTTCAGGCCCAAATATGCACAGGTTGTCGAGTCGATCGAGATACCTCCGCTGCCTGTATCGAGTATGAAATTCAGTGTGTCTGAAAAATCGTCCAGTTTTGCTTCCAGGATAATGATACCACCACTAAGTAACTGGAACGGGAATTTTGTCAGCAACTTTGCTTCCGGTGGATCAATGATCTCCTGCGCCTTTGCCTGTAGACAGAACAGGATCCCCGGAACAATGACGAGGAAGAAAAGGAAGACAGCTTTTATCTTTAATCGGGTCATTAGCCAACGGTCTTGTGAAAAGCCAGGTTGAATCGCTCTTTAAAATAACACTTATCCGGCGATTGCCGTGCTATCCATGTAATTGACAACCAGTTTGCTTATTTTGATGCAGTGGACACCCTTTTTCCGGGAACATATTTCTCATTTTCAGCCGGATGCGGCTTAACTTTGCGCTCGTTAAATGCCCATGTCGCAGCTAAAAGAACTATACAGGAAAGCCCTCGATTTTGAGTTTCTTACCATTGAAGAAGGGATGTTGCTTTTCAATGAGGCGCCACTTACCGAGTTGATGTACGTGGCTGATGAATTGAGAAAGAAGCAGGTGCCGCACGGCAAGGTCACCTGGCAGATCGACCGTAACGTCAATACTACGAACGTTTGTATCGCCAACTGTAAATTCTGCAACTTCTATCGCATTCCCGGCCATTCGGAAGCCTATATCACCGATATGCCCACGTACCGGCAAAAGATCGAAGAGACCTTTAAATATGGTGGAGACCAACTGCTCCTCCAAGGGGGACATCACCCGGGACTGGGACTCGACTTCTACACGAAGACGTTTAGCCAGCTCAAACAGGAATACCCGCAACTCAAGCTGCATGCCCTGGGCCCCCCGGAAGTAGCGCATATCTGTAAACTTGAGAAAGCCTCTCACCACGAAGTGCTGAAAGCCCTCAAGGAAGCTGGCCTGGATTCTTTGCCGGGTGCGGGAGCCGAGATACTTGTAGACCGCGTCCGAAGGCTGATCTCGAAAGGTAAATGTGGGGCTGATGAATGGCTCGATATCATGCACGAAGCGCATAAGCTCGACATCACCACCAGCGCCACAATGATGTTCGGGCACGTGGAAACGCTCGAAGAGAGATTCATTCACCTCGCCAGGATCAGGGAGGTGCAATCGCGCAAACCGGAACATGCTAAAGGTTTCCTGGCTTTTATCACCTGGACATTCCAGGACGTGGACACACTGTTGGCAAGGATCCGCGGGGTCCACAACCTGGTTACCGCCGAAGAGTACATCCGTATGGTGGCCATTAGCAGGATCATGTTGCCGAACGTGAAGAACATACAGGCATCCTGGCTCACTGTCGGGAAACAAACCGCGCAGATCTGTCTTCACGCGGGCGCCAATGATTTTGGTTCGATCATGATCGAGGAGAACGTCGTGAGTGCGGCAGGCGCCCCGCACCGGTTCACCTATCGTAGCATGCAGGATGCGATCCGCGAAGCTGGATTTGAACCGCAGCTGCGTAACCAGCAATACGAGTGGCGGGCGGTACCTGAAGCCATCCAGGAACAGGTGATCAACTACTGAAAGTTATTCGTCGCCACGCAACGTAGAACCGATAGAACGTTGCAGCCGGCATCATAAAATTCCACATCATGTCCATTAGAATCTTTGTCACCGGCGGAACCTTCGATAAAGAATACAACGAGTTAACAGGCCAGCTCTATTTCAAAGACACACAGCTACCCGAGATGCTGGTGCTGGGCAGAAGCCGGCTCGATGTACAGGTCAGAACCCTTATGATGATCGACAGCCTGGAGATGACCGATATGGACCGCGAACTCATTGCCGACCATTGTATTAAGTCGGACACGGATAAGATCGTTATTACGCATGGAACAGATACCATGGCCCATACAGCGGAGGTACTCGCTAAGAAAGTTACGGGCAAAACGGTCGTTATCACGGGTGCCATGATTCCGTATAAATTCGGCAGCTCTGATGGGTTGTTTAACCTTGGCAGCGCACTGGCTTTCGTTCAGTCACTGCCGCCGGGTGTCTACGTGGCAATGAATGGTAAAATCTTCCGGGCCGGTAATGTGCGTAAGAATAAACAAACCGGCGAATTCGAAGAGATCGGCTAATGAAAGACTTGCTACTGCTTCATGGCGCTATTGGCAGCGCCGCGCAAATCGCGCCGCTAAAAGCCCTCCTGGAACCACAGCTCCGCGTACACACTCTTGATTTCCCCGGCCATGGGGGCACCGGCATGCCTGCTGAATTTTCTATACCCGCGTTCGCCCGGTTCGTCGCAGAGTTTTTAGACGAACAGCAACTGGAAAATGTAAGCGTTTTTGGATACAGCATGGGTGGATACGTGGCAATGTATATCGCGCGCAATTATGGAAAGCCTTACTTCAGCCGCATCATCACCCTTGGCACCAAGTACCACTGGGATGAACCCGTCGCTGAAAAAGAAACCCGCATGTTGCGTGCGGAAGTTATTGAGCAAAAGGTGCCAGCGTTTGCGGAAGTCTTAAAGGAAAGACATTCCCCCAATGACTGGAAAGCCGTTCTCTCTATGACCGCAGAAATGCTGTTGGAAATGAGTAGGAACAGCCCGTTACGGGAGGAGGATTTTTCGCACATCTATTTACCGGTAGTAGTGATGCTGGGTGATGGAGATAAGATGGTGACCCTTGACGAAAGCACTACCGTGGCCAACATGCTACCCGCTGGTCAATTCAGGTTATTGACTGGTACACCTCACCCCTTAGAGCAGGTGAATGCCCAAATGCTGGCAGGGGAAATTCAAAAAATTCTGGGCCGGCAGTCCTGAAAACTTACAATCGTTCACCACATATCCGCTACCTTAGTGCCCATCGTAGAAGTGACTATGCCTTTAAGAAGTGTTATAACAGGATCAGGTTGTTATGTGCCAACAGAAGTAAAGACAAACCGGGATTTTACCGTTCATGATTTCTATGCCGACGATCACAAGCGGATCGAAACTGCCCCCACCGAGGTGGTGGAGAAATTCCGCCAGATCACCGGTATCGAAGAAAGAAGGTATGCATCGGTTGAACTGAACTCTGCCGAGATCGGTGGATTTGCAGCCCGCGAGGCCATGGCAGACAGCGGCATCGACCCCGAAACGCTGGACCAGGTGATCGTGGCCCAGAACTTCGGTAACGTCATCAAGCACACCATCCAGACCGACAACGTTCCGTCTATCGCATCGCGCATCAAAAACGCGCTGGGCATTAAGAACCCGAATTGTATTGCTTACGATATATTATTTGGCTGCCCGGGCTGGGTACAGGGGATGATACAGGCGGATGCTTTCTTTAAAGCAGGCATGGCGAAAAAATGCCTCGTGGTTGGTACCGAAACACTCAGCCGGGTAATCGACATGTACGATCGCGACAGCATGATCTTCTCCGATGGCGCGGGCGCAGTGGTAGTGGAGGCGAAAGAAGTGGAAGAGAAGGGCAGCGGTATCCTGGGATCATCTATGCAATCGCATTGCGGCGAGGAAGCCTACTATATCTATATGGGCAAATCAAATTTTCCCGCTTCCGACCCCCGGGTAAGGTATATCAAAATGAAAGGGAGAAAGGTCTACGAGTACGCCATGAAATATGTTCCACTGGCCATGAAGGACTGCCTGGATAAAAGCGGAGTGAACATCAAAGACCTGAAGAAAGTATTCCTCCACCAGGCCAATGAAAAAATGGACGATGGCATCATCAAGGCGCTCTATAAGCTGTATGGAATTCGGGATGTTCCGGAGCACATCATGCCCATGAACATCCATACCTTCGGCAATAGCTCTGTTGCTACGGTGCCCACCCTTTATGACCTGGTAAAGCGCGGTAAGATGGACAACCACGCCCTGGAAAAAGGAGATGTGGTATTATTTGCCTCTGTTGGGGCAGGAATGAATATCAACGCGTTTAGTTATCGGGTTTAACAACTGGCACATAATTTATTACTAAGCTGGGTATAAGAACCAGCAATGGCTGAAACCCTTCGTTTTCCTTACTATGCTAAAGTCGCGTGTGTACTGCTGGCCCTGTTCCTGCTGTTCCATGTGATCTATATCGGTCAGTCCATCCTGCTGCCGATCGTATTCTCATTTTTGCTCGCGATACTATTACGGCCACTCGAAGCATTTATCACGCGCTGCCGTGTACCGAAAGCAGCCGCCATCCTGCTCTCCATTGTTATCGCGGTGATGTTTGTCTATGGCATCGTTGACTTTATTTCCAGGCAGGTGGCTTCTTTTATGAGTGATCTCCCCGCCATCGAGCGCAATATGAATACACTCTGGCGCGAAATAAAGGAATGGGGATACGAGACTTTTGGCATCAACTATAAACAGCAGGACCAGATGCTCGAAGGTGCTAAGGCCGAGACCATCGATAGCCTGGGGAAGTCCGGCACCTTCAACCTGATCACCGCTTCAGTACTCACATTAACACTGATACCGATCTATGTATTCCTCTTCATGTATTACCGCCCGATGTTGTTGCAATTTATCGTCGACCTCTTTGATGATAAACACGTGGACCGCGTCCGCGAGGTGATACGCGAGATCAAGAATGTCATTCAACATTTCGTGGTGGGAATTCTGATAGAGACAGGTATCGTAGCCGCGGCGAATACGATCGGGTTACTCGCCCTCGGTGCTCCCTATGCCGCTTTGCTTGGGATACTCGGTGCGTTACTCAATATGATACCCTATATCGGTGGCATCGTGCAACTGCTTTTCTCAGGCCTGGTGATCTACTCCAACACCGGTTCCATTTCATTGCTTGCCTGGTCCACCGGCATTCTTTTGTTCGTGCAATTCGTAGATAATAATATTCTTGTTCCACTCATCATTGGCACCAAAGTGCAGCTCAATTCCCTCATATCGATCGTAGGTGTCCTGGTAGGCGGGGCCTTGTGCGGCATCGGCGGAATGTTCCTGGCGATACCTGCACTGGCGATCTGTAAAGTGATATTCGACCGGGTCGATGACCTGAAGCCCTGGGGACGACTCTTTGGTACAGAGGATGACCCTTCTAAGAGCTACCTGAAGATACCTCGGCGAAAAAAGAAAACGCCGCCAGCAAAAGCATAACTATTTTGTTTTGGGCCGTTTCAACGAATCGACATCTTTTGCATCGCCCGGGTGGGAGTCAAAGACGGTCGATGGTCCGGCAGGGAATGTATCGTTTAACATGTTGGCGGTATCCCTGTTTGCTTTCGCCGCATCATCATTCCCGCAGGATACAATGATGGCTGTCACCAATGTCAGCCCGTAGTACCTTGTTTTCATCTTTTATTATTTATCATCAGGAAATATTGAAACAATACGAATCACGCAAACCGGCAGTAATTCCTGCCAGTGAAGGAATTTTTTCTTATAAGGCTCAATTTTCCTGCCATCGAATTTATGTGCGGCATTATTTTCATCCTTATAATGCTGGGATTCATTGATTATCTCCAGTTTGATTTATTTTTGATTTGCCGCCCGTTCCAGGTTAGGACGGTCAAGCGTCAAGATAGAAGTACTAAAGCCGGTTACAGGAAAATGTTTGAAGAAAAAGCCACGGATTGGGTGAACAATTATGGAGACATGCTGTACCGCTATGCACTCCCGCGGGTCAGCGACAGCGATATTGCGAAAGATCTTGTCCAGGAAACCTTCCTCGCCGCCTGGAGGAATATCGAACGTTTCAAAGGAGAAGTCTCGGAAAAGAACTGGTTGTTCACGATACTCAAGAATAAGATCATTGATCACTACAGGAAGGCTGTCAACAGGTTAACCGACAGTTTCCCGGGTGTTGCGGATGAAGACCCGTATTTCGAGGATAGCGGCCACTGGTCAAGGGAAGGCACACCTAAGGAATGGGGCATCGACTATAATAACTCCGTTGAGACCAAGGAATTCTACGCCGTACTGGAGAAATGCAAAAGCAAATTGAAGGACATGCAGAACGCCGTATTTACCATGAAATACTTAGAGGGCATGGAAAGCGACGAAATTTGTAAGGAGCTAAATATAACACCGTCCAACTACTGGGTTTTATTACACCGGGCAAAGGTGCAATTAAGGGCCTGCCTCGAAAAAAACTGGTTTATCCAATGAGTAAGATGTTGAACATCAGTTGCAAGAAGGCGGCTGAATACATGTGCAAAAAAGAAGAAGGTTCTTTGACCTTCTGGCAAAAGTTCCGGTTGTCCTACCACCTCCTGGTATGCGGGGTTTGCCGCATCTTCCAGCAGCAGGACCAATGGCTCAGGAAAAACATTTCCAAAGTAGATGACCATTGCGTGGGATGTTTATCTGAATCTGAGAAACAAGCGATACTGGAGACCCTCAATAACAAAGCAAGCTCCTAGATCAGTTTGCGTAAGGTCCGGGAAGTATTCAGCCCGATCTTCACCTTTCCGGTCTTATCATTCTTCCCTTGTAAGTACACACTCGTTCCTGCTTTCGCATCCAGGCCGATGTTCGTCGGAACATAGGTACTGTCCCGCTTCATTCCTTTTAACGGTACCTGGATATTTATCTTCGATTCTGTTTTCTTCAGATCATACACGCCTTCTACAAACATGCCGATGGCGGTGGACTGTATCTCCATCCGCGGGATATTCACCTTGTTATTACTGAACAGTAACTTATTCTTCAATTCGGCAAAGGCAACATTACTCATATCCTTGTCTTTGAACACAAAGCCTTTAATGTCCTGCATGGGACCATAGTTGAGGAGCGCCCCGTTCTTCAGCGAGAAATCGACCGAACCCTGCATGGTGCCGGGAACGATCTTGCCGGTGTTATTTAATGTAAGCACCATATTCGCGTTCGCCATCAGCTTGCCCCTCAGGTTTTGATTGCTGATGCCATCCTGCCCAAAGTCGTCAAATGCCTTGAACACCTTTGCCACATCCACGTTCGTCAGCACCACGTTAGCGGAAGCATTATGCGATGCGCCTTGCTGTTTGATCTGCGCGTTCACAGCCATACTTCCTTCAGCATGTTGCAGCGACATGCCCGAGAGCGAAAGTTCATTATTCGCAAAGAGCACTGTGCCCTGAAGATTCGAACCATGAAAGTTGTTATGGCGAACGGTGCCTGCGGTAAGGCCGATCTTCAGCCTGCCATGATCCAACGCGTCATCTATTTTATTAGTTGGAGAAAATGCCTTTGGAGCTTTTTTTACTACTACAGCAGTGGATCGCCTTGAATCGAATAGCGACATCAGCTCCGCTACATTTAATGCAGGCGAATGAACTTTGCATTCGATCACAGCCTTGCCAGGATCCGTAGCGGACAAGGCGCTGAGGTTAGATCCATCAACCGTCACGTTGAAATGATTACTGCCGAGGTCGAAACTCAGGTTGTTCGTTCGGATCGCATCCGAGGAAAACCCGATCTCGCCACTACAATTATTGAATGTGAAATCACGTGGTACATATTTGATCGTTCCGCCGGAGAAACGAAGTGAACCGTTGAGCTTTTCCACCAGTGAAACATCCTTTTGCAAAGGCCCTTCGTAATGAAGATTGAGCCAGGCTTTACCGCCGAGGAATTGAATCGTCCGCAACCCCAGTTGCTCATTCAACGTTTTCATGTCCGTATTCGACTGAAGGTCCAGGTATGCCTGTGGCTGCACCAGGTTGGTGATACGCATACTGTCTCCCTTCAACTGGATGCCTTCCCAGTTAGCCACGAACCCGCTAAGCGATATTCCCGAATTCTCGTCGGTGAACGGCATCCCTTTGGTCACTTCATTAGTGAACGATCCATTAAAGCTCGTGCCGGTAAGCGTTGCTACCGGGGTGACAAATTTGCTGTTCTCCAGTTTCCATTTGGCCGTCACCTTTGGGATGGTCTTATAACCCAGCGATCCAGCCAGTCGTGCTTCCACATCCATCGGCTTCTCGATCTCCAGGCTCTTCATATCGTTATAGGTGTTTTGCGCGAACACACGGCGAAGTGTTTCGAACGGCACCTGCTTTGTTTTGATATCTACGAGGAACGACCCCGGTTTGTCCATCCAGAAGTCGCCCTTCAACAGGAAGGGATGGCCATTTATTTTCACCTTGCTTTCTTTAAAAGAAAGATGTGATGTTTTCTTTTTGTACGTCAATACAATATTGCCTGCAAAACTCGACTCTTTCAGGAAGCTTCCCTTAGCCAGGTTAAAGCCCAGGCCATGCACCAGCGCGTCCTGGTCTATATCGATCCGGACGGATTCGTCTGAGTTATCGATGTCTGCTTTAAGAGTCTTAAACAAAACATCAAATCGTTTATTCTTCTGCTTGTTCGCGATCGTTATCCGGACGTTCTTTAATGAAGCGGAATTCAATTCCACCCTGTTCTTTCGTTGGTCAGCTTCCGGGTCCTTGTCATAGAGATATTTGTTGGTAGATCCTGAACTATCGGTATACAGGAAGATCGACCCGTTTTTCAACGAGAGGTCCTGGAGGTTCGTATTACCACCAATGTACTGGAACACGCCAATGCGAAAAGATACTTCCTGCATGTCAAGCAATGCGATGCCGAGTGAATCCGCGAGCTTTGCTTTTGAGATATGAAGACCGACGGATGGGAACGTCCGCCATACCGATATGTCCACATCACTGTATGAAATGGTCCCCCGCATTTTCTTGTTGAGGTCTGTCTTAAACTTGGCGAGAATGTCCTTCTTGTTTACCTCGATGTATATCGACAAAGCCGTAAACAGCAGTATGATAAGCCCGCCTGTATAAAGCAGTGATTTTAAGAGGATGCGAACCCATCGTTTCCTGATCTTGAGCATGACACCCTGTAAGTACAAACCGGGAGCCAGAAAATACAGCGGGAAACGGGGGAGTTAGAACTTCGTTTCCAGGATGTAGGGCAACATTTTCCTCCACGTGGGCCAATCATGCTTGACATCGGGGCCCCAGACGTCCAGGTCATGCCAGATCCCCTTGTCCCACAAAACCTGGGAGAACCGCCGGTTGGCTTCCGGGTCTTCGTAATCCCCGCTGCCTGTGTAGAGATGAATATGGTGGCTTGCCTTGATCTTATCCAGGTACCATTGGTCGTCCAGTTTAGGAACGTAATGCATCGGGCTGTTGAAATATACCTGGTCGTCCCAGTATCCCTTCGTGTATTCTGTCAGGTCATACACACCGCTCATGCTGATCGCGCCGTTGATGATATCGGGCCGCTTCAGGAAGAGGTTCATCGCGTGCAAAGCACCGAATGAAGCTCCGCAGGTATAGATCATCGTATCGTTACTCGACGTATGACGGATATAAGGGATCACCTCGTTCCATACATATTCGTTGAATTGGTTGTGGCGGATCGCCTTATGTTCCGGGAGCATCTCGTCGTTCATCCAGCTCTCCTTGTTCATACTGTCGATGCTATAGACCTTGCATTTACCACTGTCTATATATGGTGCCAGGTGGTCCAGCATCTGGAACCGCTCGTACTCCAGGTAATCCGCCGCCGCGGTGGGGATCAGCAGCACGGCAAAACCAAAGTGACCATAGGCCGCGATGGGCATGTCTTTGTTCAAGGCGGGGCTGAACCACGAATCAAGATTACGTTGCATAGCGTTGAGTTTAATTCTGTTCAACCGGGGGCGTCAAAGTTAAACGGGGAAATTCCAAGATAGGATTTTTACCATCAATTTTTTATATTAGGGCCACAATCGCAATAACCACTAACTACACGCCATGAGAAAGTTCTTTAAATGGACCGGGCTCACCGTCCTCTTCCTTATCGTCGCCCTTGTCGTTATCGTCTGGGCGCTCCAGTACAAAACCTACGATGCCGAATACCCCAACGTACGTGCTTCCAGCGATAGCGCCGTCATAGAGCGGGGCAGGTACATTGTTACCAGCCTCGGCCATTGTGCCGACTGCCATGCGCCGGAAAACGCTTATGAAGATGTGATGGCCGGGAGAGAAGTGTCGCTCCATGGCGGCCGCGTATTCAAATTGCCGCTGGGTACCGTACAGGCACCCAATATCACCAATGACCCCACAGGCATCGGCGACTGGAAAGATGAGGAGATCGCCCGCTCGCTGCGACATGGCGTGGGCAAAGACGGAAGGGCACTGTTCGCATTCATGCCCTTCCAGGACATGACGGATGATGACCTTACAGCCGTCATTTCCTACCTGCGTACCACCAAACCCGTGAAGAACGAGATCACCGTAAGGAAGCTCAACCCGATGGGGTACTTCGTGAACGCGTTCTTCATTAAACCCGTAGGCCCCGCCGCGCCACCGCAGAAATACATCGCTGCGGATACCATGGTGGAATACGGGCAGTACCTCGCCAACAGCGTGTCCAATTGTAAAGGCTGCCACACCAATCGCGACCTCAAGACCGGCGCCTTCCTCGGTGCCGCTTACGCGGGCGGCTTCCACATGGAAAGCGTCACCGAACCACAGAAATGGGAAGTGGTAACGCCCAACCTCACTCCTGATCCCGAAACAGGACACATTACCAATTGGAACGAACAGAAATTCATCGAACGCTTCCGCCAGGGAAAGGTCATCAGCCACAGCACCATGCCCTGGGGTCCTTTCAAAAGAATGAGCGACCTGGAATTAAAAGCCATCTACAAATACCTCAAGACACTGAAGCCTGAAAAGAACGACCCGGGACCAATGGTGAGGGAACTGAAGTAATGGGAACGCTGATGCGATGCCATATGCGCTGGTATTTTGGCCGGTAATATGGCATTGTTTTCAGCCACAGGCAAGCCGGTGTTCACCAACTTTAAGTTTTCCTTATCAACAACATTAACATTCCACACGCAGCGGGAAGCAACGCGGCTAAATACCTTAATGTATTAAATCGCTGCTCATGAACCTAGTAAGTTTCAGGCTGGTGATCGCAACCCTTCTCTCTTTAGCCGTCACCACAACGTTTTCACAGGCCGTATCCAGGGCAACACTTCACTTCGCCACCAATGAATACCGCCTCACTTCACAGCATGAACGCCGTCTCGACTCACTTGCTTCCACCTTGCGCAACATACCGGAAGCCTACGTGTTTAAAGTGGCGGGCCATACCGATAGCGTAGGTTCGGGCGCTTATAACAACCAGCTTTCGTATAACCGCGCATTAGCTGTAGCATCCTACCTCAAAAGCAAAGGATTCAAACAAAGCCGGATGAAACTCGAGGCCAAAGGATTCACACTGCCCGTTACCGATAACAGCAACCCGGACAACAAAGAACGCAACAGGAGGGTGGAAATAGCGTTTCACCTCGAACTGCCGCAACTAACATCCATCGCTGGCGTGACAATACCTGTTGAAACAATTGAAGTCGCCGACAAAGGAGGAGTAGTGACCACGGCTTCCGGTACAAGAATTACGATACCACCCGACGCCTTTACAGACGCGCAGGGCAACCCGGTCAAAGGCAAGGTCAATATTGAATACACCGAGTACCGCGATCCAATTGATTTCCTGCTATCAGATATTCCCATGCACTTTAATGACGGGCGGGAAGCGATACCTTTTAATTCGGCCGGTATGTTTACCATCAACGCCAGCCAGGGTAATGAACCCGTCTTCCTGGCAGGAGGTAAGCGGCTCAACGTGGGTTTCAATTATGACGGCACGGTCAGGGAGGCCAGCTTCTACAGGTGGGATGCGAATCAAAATAACTGGACGGCACAACAACGATTAACGCAAACACTCCAGGATGAATTCCGAGAGTACATGCTGTTACCGGAAGGCGCCACTATTTGTCAAACTCATGACGACCTGAAGCAAGTATTTTTTGTACAGTCGGGACTGCTTTATTCAGACCCAGGGAATTCACGGGTTTATCATCTCTATGAAGCGGTGAAGTTTTACGAGAGAGAAGTGGAAGTGACCAAAAAACAAGAGCAGTTCGAACGGAAAGCAAAACAGATGCTCAGGAAATACCAGTTACAGGTAGATAAACGCTTCCTGGGAAAAGAGGGATTTAAACTAAACCAGGTACGGGGCAAAAGAGATAAGTCTACGATGATGCTCGAGAACATCACGTTCAGGCAGAATCTTACGAACAAGATGATCGACAGTATCGAGGTAATGATGTTTGACGACTATGCATTACGACACACTGATTCCGGCCTCACTCTGGTGCTTTATAAAGGCACATCGACCGTAACAGTTCCCGGTATTTCCATTAAGCAAGACGAAGCAAAGAAATCTTTCGATGCGGGGAAATGGATAAGCGATCTCGAAAAGCATTACCGGGAATACAAAGACATAGCAGCCCGTTACAGGGACACGGCTGCCGATTTCCAGCGCCAGGTTGATTTCTTCCGGAATGAGCGGAATAGAATTGTTCCACTTTCGTGGTCGTCCTGGGATAGCGTCACCTGCTTCAGGTCCATGCATGATGGACTGGTGCCGGATAATAACCCCGGCCTCTCCACAGGTGACTGGCTGCTGAATTATCACAGGAATAAAGATCGTTTTGTACCGGTATACACCGCCATTAAGGCAACACAATCATATACGGCGACAGAGGCTAAAGTACAGCGGTATCGCAACCGGATGCTGGTATTAAGGAATCCCCTGGCAAAACTTGAGCTGTCGGAAGCCGACCTGCAGTTACCCGGGAATTTTTCAATCGCTTCTCTCGGAACCTATAACTGCGATCAACTCCAACGCCTCGAAGATCCCGTTACATTATACGTGAAGTACAAGAACAAACAAGGGAAAGAGATCCGCCCCGTGGTAGCCCTGCTCATCGACAGCAAGCTGAATGGTATCATGCGATATGATGGCAGTTATGGATTAAGCCCTTACCGCATCGCTTTTAGCCCCAAATCAACTTCCCGGATGGTGCTGGTTGACAGCCAGGGCGACTCGTACCTGGTGAAACCCGAAGAATTTGCCAATGCTGATCTGCGCCTGGATAACAGTACCCGGACCTTCATCGCTGAACCGATCATAAAAGCAAACAACAAGGACGAGCTCAGGGACCGGTTGAGCATGAAGTAAATCAAGGAAGGATACTGGGTAAAAATAAATCTTGTAAGATGGTGCAGCAGCACCGCCTTACAAGATTTTCATCGACGGTGATCATCACAACTCACCCCACCTTCCCGACCTCCCGTTATTGTTCGCGCTCATTGTCGCGCCGCGCATGGCGCTCATCGCGCTGGCGATCATACGGTCGATACGCGGGTGCAGGTCGTTCTTCAGGTCGTTGATGAAGATGCTTTGCACGGGACCCGGCAGGTTGATGCCGTTCCAGTTGGGAACCGACACCGTTAACTTCGAGCTATCGATAAAAACAGTGTTGTCTACATTGTCGATGGCGTACTTACCTGTCCACTTCAGGTTTACTGTGGCGTTGGAGGGGACCGCGCCCACCTCGCTGCACGTTATTTCGTTCAGCTTCGTGAGCGTGCAGGTGTAAGAACCATTGTCCATTTGCACGATCAGTTTCTCTATCCCGTCAATGTGGTGCATTTTGAGCAGCCCTTTGAATTTTCCATCTTTCAGCAATACGCTGCCCACCTTGCATCCAGCTGGTACGCTCTTCGCGTTGG
This sequence comes from Chitinophagaceae bacterium, assembly GCA_021323155.1. Lineage (GTDB taxonomy): Bacteria > Bacteroidota > Bacteroidia > Chitinophagales > Chitinophagaceae > JAEZDC01. The sequence continues at coordinate 14,774 of JAJTCI010000017.1, forward strand.
GCGGGGCTACGGTGAAATTCCCGGTGGCAGTATCCATATTCATCTCGCAATGGATGCTGCTGGATTCGCCATCAATGACCTCGGTGTTGGTCTTGCAGTTGAATTGATTGCGCGCAGCCTGGTTCGTGTTGCCGTTATTATTGTTATTTCCCTTTTCTTCGGGCTTACAGGAGGCCCACACCAGCGCAATGGCGATGCAGGTTAGTAGTAGGTGTTTTTTCATACAGTTTAGTTTTTTACAAAATACTTCCCTGTATGCACCGCGTGTATCCCCTGTTTTGGGGAGCCTTGCTGCCCGCCGTTGTTGGTCGCCCCGCCGTTGTTGGTCGCCCTCGCCGTTGTTGGCCGCCCTCGCCGTTGTTGGCCGCCCAGCGCCGTTGTTGGTCGCCCAGCGCCGTTGTTGGTCGCCTGACCAACAACTCATCATTCGTTGGCGATCGTAGCCATGTTCAGCCAATGGCGCCGCCCTTACTTCACTCCCCATATTACC
>JAJTCI010000237.1 GCA_021323155.1 Chitinophagaceae bacterium
ACGCTGGGGATTGAATATCGCCCTGCTGCCTATCCCGTTGAATTGCTCACGTTGAACCAGGGAGCCGGTGTGCAATTGAAGGCCACGGTAACCGAGTTCGGACCAATACTTTTAAGCAAGATCCTTGGGCTTAATGACACGCAAGGTGGCCTGGTGGCGATGATCTTTAAGTATTGTGATGATAACAAACTGCCCTTACTCGACCTCAAAGATTTTATCAAGGTGCTGCAGTTCGTGGGGAATGAAGGGAAGAAAGAGATCGAGGCCAGTTATGGTAAAATTTCCACTACTTCCACGGGTACGATATTGCGAAAAGTGATCGAACTGCAACAACAGGGGGCTGACGTCTTCTTTGGTGAAAAAAGCTTCGAAGTGGAAGACCTGATGCGCGTTTCGGATGATGGACGTGGAATGATCAACATACTACGCGTGACCGATATGCAGGACCGGCCGAAGCTGTTCTCTACTTTCATGTTGCAGTTGCTGGCGGAGTTGTATGCGGTCTCTCCTGAAGAAGGCGACCTGGATAAGCCTAAACTGGTGATGTTCATTGATGAGGCCCACCTGTTATTCGAGGAGGCCACGGATGCATTACTGGACCAGATGGAAACGGTGATCAAGCTCATCCGTTCGAAGGGGATCGGTATTTTCTTCTGTACCCAGAACCCGCAGGATATCCCGGCGGCCATACTTGGCCAATTGGGGCTGAAAATACAGCATGCCCTGAGGGCTTTTACGGCAGCCGACCGGAAGACCATTAAACAGGCCGCGGAGAACTTCCCCGAAACCAAATTCTACCAAACAGACGAGTTGCTGACGCAGATGGGGATCGGTGAGGCCTTCGTAACGCTGTTGAATGAGAAGGGCATCCCTACGCCACTGGTGCATACGATGCTGGCGCCGCCCAAAAGCCGGATGGATATCTTGTCGGAAGCAGAGATCCGGGGCCTTGCGGAAAAAAGCAGCCTTTGCTCAAAATATAGCCAAACTGTTGATAGTCATAGCGCCTACGAAATATTGAACCAGAAACTTGCCGCTGCCTCGGAGGACCAGGCAGAGAATGGAGACGATCCCACAGCAGGGGGGAAACCCAAAAGGAAGGCAAAGGAGGAAGGATTCTTAGATAACCCGGTGGTGAGACAGGTAGGGAGAACGGCGGCCAGTGTGATTACCAGGAGTTTGTTGGGCGCTTTGGGCCTGGGAGGGACCACCCGGAGGAGAAAGCGCAGTTTATGGTAGTCGCATAATGAAAAACACATATTCGCATTTATTAAAGGAAAATGGTTCAACTTTATTTCCCTTTTCGGTGTAAAGCCCTTACTTTTGCCTCCCGTTAAAAATTAAGTTATGAACGCAGCAGTTCAGTTTGTACAAGAGCAGCTTACGACTAAAAAAGAGATCCCAGCCTTCAAAGCTGGTGATAATATCACGGTGAATTACAAGATCATCGAGGGTGGTAAAGAGCGTATCCAGAGCTTTCGTGGCGATGTGATCAAGAAGCAGGGAACCGGTGCTACCGCTACGTTCACTGTACGTAAGATATCTGACAGCATTGGTGTAGAGCGTCTCTTCCCGATCTTTTCCCCGAATATCGACTCAATCGTATTGAATAAGGTGGGTAAGGTGCGCCGCTCTAAACTCTACTACCTCCGCGAAAGGAGTGGTAAGAGCGCAAGGATCAAGGAAAAGAGAGTATAACCATTCTGATATAATTGGAAGCGGAAGTTCAACAACTTCCGCTTTTTTTATAGCGTTTTAATAAACTATTGGCCGTGAGGCTGGTCATTTGTCTTACCTTTAATTTCTAAAAATCTTTTTATGGGTTCACTTGGAACGACCGAGATCATTGTAATCGCCCTGGCTATCCTGATATTATTTGGCGGAAGAAAGATACCTGAGTTTATGAGGGGCCTTGGTAAGGGTATCCGCGAGTTCAATGATGCAAAGAACAACGTAAGGCGTGAACTGGAAGAAGGCGTAACTGAAAAAGATAAAGCAGCCAAGTAACCGGCTTTCTCTATATTCTTAGCGGCCGTAAACAATTTTGTTTACGGCCGTTTTATTTGCAATCTATAGCAGCTATAGCAACCGGGCGTAGCCCTAAAATGTAGAGCTTCTCCTACATAATGAAATCCTTTAGCATGACTTTAACGAAATACTGAATATTCGTATTTGGTTGCAGCGCAGCAGTTTATGACCCCTCGTTTTTTAGTATATTTTAAGTGGGTGAACCCGCTGTTGGCCGTAATGTCAGTTCCCTGGTTGAGTATCCCCGACGGCACTACGATCTATACGATCTAACTACTCAGTACTAAGGCCCTCCAGCGCTGTTTTCATAATACCTGCAGGCACTGACAATAGTTCATGAATTAAAAAATCATTAATAGAAAAAACGGGGGGCCGCCCGAAAGCCCAATATGATGCCGGAAACGCTTATGGCTGCTGGCATCGGGGGTGCGGCGAGGTATCTTTGCCCTGCGTTTCACAAAACAACTGCACCAAAAAAGAGAGAGACAGAGTTTACGAGCGAAGATGATCGAAGAACGTAAGATGAACCTGATGCTGGCTGGAAATCCTTAATTGTTTCACTTAAAACGACGTAAAAGATGACAATTCAATTATTTGGTGTTAACATGAAAAACCCGGTACCCTATGCTAAAGCGGCTATTGCCTGGTTTGCTTTTATTGGATTGAGCTTTTCGTTCATGTCCTTTAAAGCCGCTAATGCCGCTGATGCAAGTACCGCTGTAAAAGACAGCATGGTTGCCGGTAAGAATGATTTCAAGGATCTTCTTTCCGCGAAGACTGCCGCTGTTAGTACGATATCGCTTTTGCAGGCATATCCCCAGGCTGCTTCTTTTATTGAGAAGTATGCTGAGAAAGAAGGAAAGCACTATGAAAGGATGAAGCCCAAGGCCCAACCTCATTTTGCAACTTATGATAAGATCCTTTCTTCTTACGGATTGCCGTTGGAGCTGAAATACCTGAGCGTGATTGAAAGTAACCTGAACAATAACGCCGTTTCACCTGTTGGCGCGGCTGGCCCATGGCAGTTCATGGCACCGGATGCAAGGGAATTCGGTCTGAAAGTAAACGGTCGTGTAGACGAGCGGAAAGATCTTGAGAAAAGCACGCATGCGGCCGCTAAGTACCTGAAGCAGATGTATGCGAGGTTCGGTGACTGGTTGCTGGTGGTAGCTTCTTATAATTGCGGTCCGAACAAAGTGGGAAGGATCATGGAAAAGACCGGTGGTAAGACTTTCTGGGACATCCAGCAGCACCTGCCGCTCGAGACAAGGAACCACGTTAAGAAGTATATCAGCCTTCAATATATTTTTGAAGGAGATACGATCCCTGCTTCCACACAGGTTTCAGAAACATTAAACGGATAATATCCCAATATATTCGACGCTTGCTGAAGGGGTGCTGCTTTATTGCAGCACCTTTTTTATTGCCTCTGCTTTCAGAAGGCATTCTTCATATTCTTTTTCCGGGTCGCTGTAAAAGGTAATGCCGCCGCCTACCTGGTACGAAAGGTAGCGGGTGGTCTCATTGTACATGAGACTACGGATCACCACGTTGAAGTCAAAGTCTTTTCCCGGGGTGATGTACCCGATGCAGCCGGAATAAATACCGCGTTTTGTCTTCTCGTATTTGGCGATGAGTTCCATCACCCGCCGCTTAGGTGCTCCCGTCATGGACCCCATGGGAAATGTAGCCCTGAGAATGGCTGGGAGATCAATTCCATCCTGCAACTCCCCGGAGACGGTAGAGATCATCTGGTGTACCTGGGGGAAGGAATAGATACCATAGAGCTCATCCACCTGAACAGAAGCTTCTTTGCACACTTTGCTGAGGTCGTTCCGAACCAGGTCGACCACCATCACGTTCTCGCTTTTGTCTTTCTGGCTTTCCCTGAGTTGTCCCGCCAGCGCCAGGTCTACGGTTTTGTTCTGCAGGTCTCTCCTGATGGTGCCTTTGATGGGTTGCGAGATGATCGTGTTCCCGCTTTTCTGAAGAAACCGTTCCGGGCTGGCGCAAAGCAGGTATTTGTCGTTGAGTTTATAAAAACCGCCAAAAGGCATTGGTGAAACATCGACCAGCTGCCTGTACAGTGCGAGGGGATCT
>JAJTCI010000238.1 GCA_021323155.1 Chitinophagaceae bacterium
GGTGGAAAAAAATTTCCCGGCGACCCCAGGGTAAGGATTACCGGGCAAAATGGTAGCCACAAGGACAGGGTGTGATTTAACGTTTCAAAACAAGCATTTAATTCCAATCGGCTCAAAAACGAATTACCGAATCCCTTACCTTTGCCGCCTGAAAAATTAAAAGCTTTATGGCTGACTTAAGACTACAAAGGAACTTCGGTATTGCCGCTCACATCGATGCGGGCAAGACCACTACTACAGAGCGCATCCTGCGTTATACCGGTATGATCCACAAGATCGGGGAGGTGCACGAAGGTGCTGCCACCACTGACTGGATGGAACAGGAAAAAGAGAGAGGTATCACCATCACCTCTGCAGCTGTAAGCTGCCAGTGGAAATTCCCTACCAACAAGGGCACCGCTGACGCGAATACGAAGAATTATTATTTCAACATTATCGATACCCCGGGTCACGTGGACTTTACCGTTGAGGTAGAGCGTTCCATGCGTGTACTGGATGGCCTGATCGCCCTGTTCTCTGCGGTGGACGGTGTTGAGCCGCAATCTGAAACCGTTTGGCGCCAGGCCAACCGTTACAAGGTTCCCCGTATCGGTTTCGTGAATAAAATGGACCGTGCCGGTGCCGACTTCCTCATGGTGGTAAACCAGGTGAGAGAAATGCTTGGCGCGAAAGCCGTTCCCCTTCAGTTGCCGATCGGCGCTGAAGACGATTTCCTGGGTGTAGTTGACCTGATCAAAATGAAAGGGATCAAATGGCATATGGAAACAGAAGGAATGACCTTTGACGAGATTCCCGTTCCGGCTGAAATGATGGAAGAAGCCCAGCATTGGAGGGCCCAGCTGATAGAAGCCGTTGCAGAATACGACGACAAATTAATGGAGAAGTTCTTCGATGATCCGAACACGATCACGGAAGATGAAGTACACGAAGCCATCCGTAAGGCTACGATCGATCTTTCGATCGTGCCGATGATGTGCGGTTCTTCATTCAAGAACAAAGGCGTTCAGACCGCACTCGACGCGGTTTGCCGTTACCTGCCTTCTCCTTTGGATATCGAAGACACACCGGGTACCGATCCTGATACAGGGCTCCCGATCACGCGTAAGGCTGATCCTAAGGCGCCATTTGCCGCCCTCGCATTCAAGATCATGACCGATCCTTATGTGGGTCGTCTCGCGTTCTTCAGGTGCTATTCCGGTCACCTCGACGCTGGTTCTTATGTACGAAACATGAGAAGCGGTAAGAACGAGCGTATCAGCCGTATCCTGAAAATGTTTGCCAATAAGCAAAACCCGATCGATTTCATCGAAGCTGGTGATATCGGCGCGGCAGTTGGATTTAAAGAGATCAAAACCGGAGATACGCTTTGCGATGAGGACCATCCGATCGTACTCGAGAACATGTTCATCCCCGAGCCTGTTATCTCGGTAGCAGTAGAGCCTAAAACGCAGGCTGACGTTGACAAGATGGGTATGGCGATCGCGAAGCTGGTAGAAGAAGATCCTACGTTGCGTGTGAAGACCGATGAAGATACTGGCCAGACCATCCTGTCAGGAATGGGAGAGCTGCACCTCGAGATCATCGTTGATCGTATGAGGCGTGAGTTTAAAGTGGAAGTAAACCAGGGTAATCCCCAGGTGGCTTATAAAGAGGCGTTTGCGAATACGATCGATCACAGGGAAGTGCTGAAGAAGCAGTCGGGTGGTCGCGGTAAGTTCGCTGACATCCAGTTCGAATTCGGCCCTGCTGATAAGGAATGGCTGACAGAGAACCCAGGCAAGCATTTCCAATTCAAGAATGACATCTTTGGTGGTTCGATCCCTAAAGAATTCCATCCTGCGATCCAGAAAGGTTTTGAAACAGCCATGAGCACCGGTGTACTCGCAGGTTATCCTGTCGACAACATGAAGGTGCGGATCTATGATGGTTCGTTCCACCAGGTTGACTCCGACGCGATGTCTTTCGAACTTTGCGCGAAAGCCGGCTTCCGTGAAGCAGGCCGTAAAGCCAAGCCAACATTGCTGGAGCCGATCATGCGCGTGGAGGTGGTAACACCTGACCAGTACATGGGAGACGTTACCGGTGACCTGAACCGCCGTCGTGGTATGCTGGAAGGCATGGACACCAGAGGAAACGCCCAGGTGATCAAGGCGAAGGTGCCCCTTTCCGAGATGTTCGGTTACGTGACACAGCTTCGTTCGATGTCATCCGGTCGTGCAACTTCTACAATGGAGTTCTCGCATTATTCACCTGCGCCGAACAACATCGCTGAAGAGGTGATTGCGAAGAGCAAGGGTAAAGTTAAAATCGAAGAATAAGCGATATGTATCTTATACGAATCCCGTTCTGAAAGAGCGGGATTTTTTTTGGGCACGAATGAGAACGCGAAGAACGCGAATGGGCGCGAATGGAATGCGAATGAGTGCGAATAGACGCGAATGGTGTGGTGGATGGGTGTCGGAAAGGTGACCGGGATCTTTAACTTCCTAAAGTGTTGTAATATTGAGCTGTCCCATGCGGAAGAAGATCATTATAGCTGCACTGGTCATTTTGGTGATATTTGGATTTCAGTATCGCTATGAACTATTGTTCCGTTTTCAATATGCACGATTAAAAGGACTGGCCTGTCAAACAGGGGAAGCTGACTTTATTAACGACAGCTGCCTGAACAAGATATGGGTGCATCGCGTTAATTCCGATGAACGTTTCGAACTGCTTAAAGGAAAGTTTGCCGGATATGAATCCGATGTCGTGTGGGATTCACTGAAACACAAATTTTCGGTATTCCACCCACCGTTCCGTAACAAAGGATTCCCGCCGAAACTGGACGGGTTCCTGTCAAAAGTCAATACGGATTCCTGCCAGCTTTGGCTGGATATGCGGGAGACACCGCCGGGCGATACGATAGCCATACTGCAGGAGCTCAACAGGTTGGACTCCGCGCATGCCATCAAAATGAACGCGATCATTGAAGTATATGATCCGGCGGTGGCAAACTATCTTGCAGAACACGGCTTCTGGATTTCCATGCACATATTGAATAAAACGTTGGAGGTATCCGGCCCTGAGGCACTAAATGCGCTACGGTTGCAGATGTCACCCCGCATCAGCTTTGTTTCGCAGGAAGATAAATATGTACCAAAGTTAAAGCAGTACTTCCCGGGTATAGACATTATCACCTGGTCCACCGCTTTCAGTAACTATTTTAACCGTGGGGAATTAAAGGCGTTGGTGGCGGATTCGCAGGTCAAGGTGGTATTGGTGAACGTCAAAAGCAAACATTACAGATGAGGAAGCGCCTGTCATTGGTGTTGAAGCTGTTCCTCCTGATGCTGGCGGTGTATGCACTGTTGCGGCTGGCTTTCCTGCTGATATACTTTGACAATGAAAGCTGGACGTTCGCGAAAGCGATCCGCAGTTTTTACTGGGGCGCGCGTCTCGACTTCGCAGCGCTGTTCTATATCAATCTTCCTTTTCTCGTTTATTATTTCTTTATCGACCCGGCTACCAGGCTTGAAAAAAAACGGGCCATCGCTGTGTGGTTGTTTGCGATGGTCAATCTTCCGTTCCTGGCGCTGAATTTCATTGACCTGGTTTATTTCAGATACAACCACAGGAGGAGTACCGTCGACCTGCTACAGGTATTCGGCGATTCTACTTCCGCGATGGGAACATTTATCAGAGACTACTGGTACGTGCTGCTGTTATTTATCGCCTGCTGCATTTCACTGGTGCGGCGTTTCCGGAAGATATTGGGGCGGAGTAACGATGTTCGCTTTAGGGTCTTTTATGTGTTAGTATGTATTGGGGTGCTGGCCCTCGGTGCAGGGATCGCCAGGGGGTTCTCCAAACGCCCGATTCAACCTTCCACGCCTTTGCTTTATTTCGATGCAAGACTGCAACCCCTGGTCAATAATTCCACTTTTAATTTTCTGTATTCAGCTGTACGCAAACAAACTCACCTTGAACGGGTACAGTATTTCAGTGATAGCAAGGCGGACTCGCTTTACCCGGTCCGGCAGCAATATGTACAAACCCGCCCGTTCGGGAAAAGGAACGTAGTGGTCTTTGTACTGGAAAGTTTCTCGAAAGAATATTTCGATGGAGAACAAAAGGCGCA
>JAJTCI010000239.1 GCA_021323155.1 Chitinophagaceae bacterium
GTCTTCCCGCTGCCGGTGTAACCGCCAACGATGCGGATATCGTATTCCTTTTCAAACTGCGCCAGCACATGATTGCGGAATGATTTGTAACCACCCACGAGGGTGAATACTTTAAAGCCATAGAGGTCCAGCAACCATGCAACGCCCGCGCTGCGCATGCCGCCGCGCCAGCAATGTACAAGGACCGCGGCGGACCTGGAACTGGTGATGGCCTCCGCTTGTTCCACCATAGGAACCATCTTCTTCCCAAAATATTCCAGGCCGATCTTGATCGCTTTTTCCCTGCTCTCCTGTTTGTATGCCGTGCCCACGATCTTTCTTTCTTCATCGGTAAACAAAGGCAATGAATGTGCGCCGGGAATATGCGCGTGCGCGAACTCACCCGGGCTGCGTACGTCGAGCACGGGATACTGTTTTGACAGCTCCAGGAATTCTTCTATCGAAAGCTTTTTGATGGCCACGAAGCAAATTTAACCGCTAATCCACGGTTTTGCATCCGAAACCTGGGGCAAGAAAAAAGCTCCCGTGTGGGGAGCTTTTTATAATTGATCAAGAATTGTCGGCTTTAATTAGTCGTCTTTCTTAGTCTTCGTCTTGCCTTCTTCGTTCACTTTGGTCTTTGAGTTGCCATCCTTTACTTTGTAGCTTCCGTCGTCATCGACTTTCACCTTCGTGTCGCCACTCTTTAGCTTCAACTCGTTATCAGTTTCAGGACTTGACCACCATGACTTCCAGTCATCGGTATCGAAATACAAAGTGTCTCTTCCCTTGTCGCCCCTCAAAGTGTAATACCTTGAATCGGTTCCACGGTATACCCAAACGGTATCGTATTCAGCGGTTGCGCCGGCAGACGTGCCTCCTGTAGTTCCACTGCTAGTGCTTGCCCTGGTACGTACTACATAACTACGGCCGTCAGCGGTTGTTTGCACACTGGCAGTACCGGTTACACCTGACTTATTTTCCGTGTTTTCGGCAGTGTTGCCCGAATCCTTATTGTCTGTTTCGTCATCGGCGCTGTTACATGCCACGGCAAAAACGATCGCGCCAATACCTAGCAACGATAAGATCTTTGATTTCATAAATGCATTTTTTGATTCAGCCATGATTCACAAAAATCGAACCCGGCTCGGCCCTATTGCTGCTTAACACTAAAGCATTGAACCAAACCGTCGTTTGGGGAATGGAATCAACAAAAAAGACGGTCAAACCGCCTTAATATCTTAGTACTCATCAGCTATAAGCCCGGTTCGTTCGTGGCCCTTCAGTATATAATCAACACCGGGAGCGGACGTAAACGCATAGCGGATGTAGATGCTGTCGACGGTATTGCCGGTCCTTGAGCGGCCGCCGTTGCGGATCATCTTTCCTTCCTTAAGTATAAAATTATCGGTTGACTGCCAGTTACGGTATTGTCCTTCGCCGAAGGTCCTTGCGGTTAAATTGATGCGTACGTTGGAACGGAAAGTTGGTGAGAGTTGGTTGTGGTCGTCGAGCCCAATGGTATCGGTCAACACTCTTTCACGCTGCGAACCGAAGCTGTCCACTACCTCTACAAGCGTCAGTGTCCTGGTGGAGAACAATGAATAGTTACTCGTTGTAGCAGGCCCCTGCACGCGCACGAACCAGTGCTTAGCGAGGGTGATGGTGGTTGGATTGTCTGCAATGCCCTCGTCTTTGGAACAGGAGCTCATCGCGATCGATGTTGTTGCCAGTATTGCCAGTAATAATTGCTTCATGTACCTGGTAGTTTCGGTTTTCAGAGCTGTAAAGAAAGAAAAAAGCTGCTTCGCGTGGTGAAACAGCTTTCCAGTATTGTGTTAAAGTTTTAACGATTCATGCTGGCAAGGAACTCTTCATTGTCCTTGGTTCCCCTCATGCGTTTCAGGAGCTCGGTCATCGCCTCTTCCGTATTCATATCGTTGATGTACAGGCGAAGGATGTTCATCCGCTGTAATACGTCGGCTGACAACAGCAGGTCGTCGCGCCTTGTGGAAGATGCCACCAGGTCAATTGCGGGGTAGATACGCTTGTTGGCGAGCCTGCGGTCGAGTTGTAATTCCATGTTACCCGTACCCTTGAATTCTTCAAAGATCACCTCGTCCATCTTGGAGCCGGTCTCGATGAGCGCCGTTGCCAGGATCGTGAGTGAACCACCGAATTCTATCTTTCTGGCCGCACCGAAGAACTGCTTCGGCTTCTGCATCGCGTTAGCCTCCACACCACCCGATAATACCTTACCAGAGGAAGGGGCAACAGTATTGTGTGCCCTGGCGAGACGCGTGATGGAATCCAGCAGGATGATCACGTCGTGACCACACTCTACCAGTCTCTTCGCTTTCTGCAGCGCGATGGTAGAAACTTTTACGTGCTTATCTGCAGGCTCATCGAAAGTGGAAGCGATCACTTCCGCTTTTACGCTGCGCTCCATATCGGTCACCTCTTCCGGCCTCTCATCCACCAGGACCACCATCAGGTAGCACTCGGGGTGATTCTCAGCAATAGCGTTGGCCACCGCTTTCAGCAACATCGTCTTACCCGTCTTTGGCTGCGCCACGATCAATCCACGCTGACCTTTACCGATCGGCGTGAAGAGGTCCATGATACGGGTAGAATAGTCGTTCGGCGTAGTGAACAGGTTGAGCTTTTCGAAAGGGAACAGCGGTGTCAGGTAATCGAATGGTACGCGGTCGCGCACTTCGTCCGGGCGCTTGCCATTGATGGTATCCACCTTCAGCAACGCGAAGTATTTCTCACCTTCTTTAGGCGGACGAACAGCACCGAATACCGTATCACCTGTTTTAAGTCCGAATAATTTTATCTGTGAAGGAGAAACGTAAACGTCATCGGGTGATGAGAGGTAGTGGTAGTCGGAAGAACGCAGGAAACCGTAGCCGTCCGGCATCATTTCCAGTACGCCTTCGCCCATGATCACACCGTCGAATTCGATATTGAACGCCGGCTCTTTCTTCTGCGGCTGTATCTTCTGGAAGAACGCTTCCACGTTGGGGAGGTCTCCTCCGGATTGTTCGTTTGAAGTGTTAGCTCCCTGGTCGCCCTGGCCTTCTTCCTGGCCGCCTTCCTGCTCTGTTGGCGCGGTGCCTGCGTCAGAAGCCTTTGTGAGCTTAGGTTTCTTCCCGGCGGGCGCTTTTTTCGCCTCGGGCTTTTCAGCTTTTGCTTTGGGAGCGGGCTTAGGCGCCTCTTCCATCACTTCCGCCTCTTCTGTGCCATTGCCGGTAGAAGCCTTTACCGTTTTCCTGCCTTTTGCCGGCGTTTTTTTCTTCGGGTCGGTCTTACCGCTCTCCGTAACCGCCTGGCTATCGAGTATTTTGTAGATAATGTCCTGCTTGTTCAGCTTCTTCGCGTTAGGGATATTCAGTTGCTCGGCCACGTCCAGCAGCTCTGGTAGTAGCATGTCGTTCAATTGCAAAATGTCGTACATAAACGTAAAATTCTAAAGAGAATGAGTGTTAAAAAGCTTCCTCGTGTAGGGGAATTTAAAATGGTAATCGGTTGGTGAAACTTGAAAACCGGTAAGCCTGAAAGTGAAACTGAGGATTTCTCCGGTTGATTCCAGTGCAATGTTAAGGCAGATTTGGTGAAAAAAACAAAATTTCTGGCCAGGCGGGCGGCATCCGCTTCCCCAGCGGGATGGCAGCTACCCTTTCCACCAACCTTCCCCGTTGCAACCGAACTGCCTTCCGCTTATCTTTGCGGCCTTTGCACCAGTCAGATTTCAAACATTGAGCCGGTTTGCCTTTTGACTTTTCACTTTTGACTTTTCACTTTTTCAAGCCATGTTTAACCAGAGAGTAAAGATCAAATCCGTTCTACAGTCCAGCCCCTCCGGGCAGGAAGTGACCGTTATGGGTTGGGTACGTACATTCCGCAACAACCAGTTCATTGCTTTGAACGATGGCAGCACCAATAACAACCTGCAGGTAGTGGCCGAACTGGGCCTGCTGAATGATGAGACCGTAAGACGTATCACCACCGGCGCTTCATTGAAAGTGGTGGGCGAGGTGGTTGCATCCCTGGGAAAAGGGCAGGCAGTGGAATTAAAAGCGAAATCTATCGAGGTACTTGGTGATTCAGATGCCGAGAAATACCCG
>JAJTCI010000018.1 GCA_021323155.1 Chitinophagaceae bacterium
CCCGCTCCGTAGTAGACTCCGCGGTTAAAGGAGAGACCGCACCTTATCTATGACCGCTGCCAGGTTGCCGGCATCCTGTCCGCCTGCTGTCGCCAGCGTTTTTTGTCCGCCGCCGCCGCCTTTAATGAGAACGGATACATGGTCCTTGATGATCTTCCCGGCGTCTAGCCCTTTATCCTGGGCGATCAGTTCTTCCAGCATAATGGCCACGTGCGCTTTGCCGCCGATATTGGATACCAGGACGATGACGTAATCGGTGAGGTCGTTTTTCAGGTCGAAGCAGAGCTTCTTTAACGCCTCGGGGTTGGAGACCTCTACCTCGGCGCCCAGGAAACTGATCCCGTTCGCGCTTTCTACTTTTTGTACCAGTTCCTTCCGGAGGTCGTTCAGTTGGCGCGTATGCAGTGATTCAACGGACCGTTTCAATTCATTGTTCTCCGCAATGATCGATTCCAGGGCCTTCTTCACTTCTTTTGGATTCCGGAGTGATCCCTTTATTTCTTCAAGCAGCGATAGTTGCTCATTGATATATTCCTCCGCAGCCGCACCACTCACGGCTTCGATCCTGCGCACGCCTGCGGCCACTGCAGTTTCATGGATGATGCGCAGTGAGCCCAACTGGCCAGTGGCGCCCACATGGGTACCGCCACAGAGTTCAATGGAGTAGCCAGGGTCCATTGTCACCACCCGCACCATATCACCATATTTTTCACCAAAGAGGGCCATCGCGCCCATCGCCACTGCTTCGTCCTTATTCATGGTCTTGATGACGACGGGAATATTCTGACGGATCTTTTCATTTACCAGCTTCTCGATCTTACGGATCTCTTCCGGCGTCACTTTCGCGAAATGCGAGAAGTCGAACCGGAGGTACTCATCGTTCACCAGGCTTCCTTTCTGCGCCACGTGCGTACCCAGCACGCTTCTTAACGCCGCGTGCAGCAGGTGGGTGGCACTATGGTGTATCTCGGTGTGGCGTCGATTTGTTTTGTCCACCTGCGCGTCTACGTCGGTCTTAATATTCCCGGGTAACACTTCGGTGAAGTGGATCACCAGGTCGTTCTCTTTTTTTGTATCGATCACTGCTACTTTCTCACCCGCAAAATCCAGTATGCCGGTATCGCCCACCTGTCCGCCACTTTCGGCATAGAAAGGTGTTTTCTCCAGGATCAGCTGGAAGATCTCTTTGCCCTTTGCTTTCACCTTGCGATATTTCACCAGCCGCGTCTTTGTTTCAAGGGAATCATATCCCACGAACTGCGATGATATGGCTACATCGTTCACCGCGATCCAGTCACCCGCGTCTATAACACCAGCCGCGCGACTGCGGTCCTTCTGTTGTTTCATCTCCGCTTCGAACGCGGCCTCGTCAACATTAAGGCCTTTCTCCGCAGCGATCAGCCGTGTAAGGTCGATCGGGAAGCCATAGGTATCGAAGAGTTCGAACGCTGCTTTACCATTGATGGTCTTCTCCTTGCTTTGTCCCGTGGTGTTGATGATCTCGTCGATTTTCTTCAATCCCTTGTCCAGTGTGCGCAGGAACGCGTCTTCTTCTTCCCGCACCACTTTTGTAACAAACGATTCCTGTTTCTTTAGTTCGGGAAACACATTCTCGAACTGCGTGGCGAGTACGGGGACTAATTGGAACAGCAATGGTTGTTTGTAATTGAGATAAGAATAGTAATAACGCACCGCGCGCCTGAGAATCCGCCGGATCACGTAGCCCGCCCCCGTGTTGGCAGGCAGCTGCCCGTCGGCGATGGTAAAAGAGATGGCGCGGATATGGTCAGCGATCACGCGGAACGCGATATCACTTTTGTCATCCGTTTTCCTGTATTGTTGCTTAGTGATCTTTTCTATTTCGGCGATCGTACCGGTAAATATGTCGGTGTCGTAATTGCTTTGCTTGTCCTGCAGCACACGAACCAGCCTTTCGAATCCCATCCCCGTATCAACGTGCTTGGCGGGAAGGAATTCCAGCGATCCGTCCTTCAACCGGTTGAACTGGATGAATACATTGTTCCAGATCTCGATCACCTGGGGGTGATCCTGGTTCACGAGCGTGCTCCCATCTACCTGCTTTCTTTCTTCGTCGCTGCGGCAATCCACGTGTATCTCGGTACATGGGCCGCAGGGACCGGTGTCGCCCATCTCCCAGAAATTGTCCTTCTTTCCAAACGGGAGGATACGGTCGGGCACGGTATGCCGTTTCCAGTATTCACTGGCTTCAACGTCTTCCGGTAGCGCTTCGCTTTTGTCGCCACCGAAGATCGTCACATACAAGCGGTCCTTCGGTATCTTATATACGTCCGTAAGCAGTTCCCAGCTCCAGGCGATGGCTTCCGATTTAAAATAGTCGCCGAAGCTCCAGTTGCCGAGCATCTCGAACATCGTATGATGATAAGTATCCACGCCCACTTCTTCCAGGTCGTTGTGCTTCCCGCTCACCCGCAAACATTTCTGGGTGTCAGCGATCCTCGGGTTTTCCGGTTTCCGGTTACCAAGGAAGAAATCCTTGAACTGGTTCATGCCGGCGTTGGTGAACAGGAGCGTAGGATCATTCTTCACCACGATGGGCGCGGAAGGCACTACCTGGTGTCCTTTCGAAGCGAAAAAATCAAGGAATTGTTTGCGTATATCGGAACTTGTCATCATAAAATTTAGAATACATTTGATGGCGGTCTTACCATAGGTGGCAAGGGCGACAAAGGTAAGAAAGCCGGGCTGTCCGCGATCAGTGATTCTCCCGGTAAAACCGACGTTAATCCAATGAAGCGAATAAAATACTTCTATAACACGCACACGCTTCGCTTTGAAAAGCTGATCACCCCTTTCCGGGTGAAGTTGCTACGCATATTCGGGTTTATCGCCGCGTCTGTCTTCACGGCTTTTATCATCGTTGTCATCGCTTTCGAATACATCGATTCCCCCAAGGAGAAGTTCCTGAAAGACGAGAACGCCGCGTTAAAAGGTGACTACAACCTGCTGAACGCGAAACTCGACCAGTTACAAAAGCAGATGGCGGAGCTGCAGACACGGGACAATGAAGTGTACCGCGCCATTTTTGAAGCAGAACCGGTGCCCGATAGTGCGAGGGTGGTTGAGATGGAAAAGGCGAAAGAAGTACAGTATGTGCAGACACTTGGCGAAAGCGAGCTGGTACGCACGCTCACATCGCAGCTCAACACCTTATCGGCGCGCCTTGCCTACCAGGCAAAGTCGTATACGGAGATCGACGATATGCTGAAGAACAAGGAAAAGTTACTTGCCGGCATCCCTGCTATTCAACCGGTGGCCAATAAAGACCTCCGGCGGATCGCTTCCGGCTTCGGCCATCGCATCGACCCGGTGTATAAAGTGACGAAGTTCCACGCGGGCCTTGATTTTACCGCTCCGCAGGGTACGCCGATATACGCGACCGCAGACGGCACGGTACGGGTCTCCGGCTTCAGCGATGGCGGTTACGGCAACCACGTCCGTATCGACCATGGATACGGGTACGAGACGGTTTATGGCCATATGGTGCGCGTAAAGGCCCGTTACGGCCAGTCCGTAAAGCGCGGCGAGGTGATCGGATGGGTGGGCAACACGGGAAAGAGCACCGGTCCACACTGTCATTACGAGGTGCGGAAGAATGGCAACCCTGTAGACCCCGTTTACTATTTCTATAACGATCTTACGCCCGAGCAGTTCGACAGGCTGTTGAAGTTGGCCGCCGCAGGCAACCAAAGCCTGGATTGATATCCTTCCCTGATGCCCGATACCCCGGGCGGTATTCCTGATAAAAGTCATGTTCCCGGTTGAGTCACCTCATAGTGACCGCCCAGGCGGCAAACTATTTTTATTGCCAAATGACTGGTTATGCTCATCCATCAATCAGATACTACCGCGCCTGAATCCCTTACACCGGAAGGACTGTGTAACCTGATAGAATTCAGCTTCCAGCAGGAGATCCAGCAATCGGGTGACAGGATACGCCGATACCTGAACGAAAATGAACAGGTGCCGGACCTGTCCGACTCGGTGTCGGACCTGGTTCATATGCTGTTTAAGCAATTGTCGGACGAGGTGGACCACCTGTTCCTCAAAGAGGCGGTGATCATTTTTCCCTGCATCAAACACCACTACAACGGCAATGAAAAGGTGATACCTACCAGTTGCGTAGACAACTCTGTCTATCGCAATATCCAGGGTACGCACAAGGTGATACTGAACCTTCTCCAAAGGCTGCGGCAGGTATTGGATAGTTACGCCGTTAAAATTACCTGGAGCAAAGAGTGGCGTGACTGCCTGGCCGACATCTCCTTATTTGAAAAAAAGATATTTGAATGGATACACCTGGAGCAGCGTGTATTATATCCCAAGATCAACCAATAGCACAGCATCCAATGGCCAATACGGTAGAGCAAACCATCCACTGTTACCACTGCGGCGAAGAAGCCGATACCATCATCACCGCGCATGACAAGCATTTCTGTTGCGAGGGTTGCCGATCCGTATACGAGATACTCAATAAGAGCGGCATGTGCGATTACTACGACCTTAGCGCCAATCCCGGTGTAAGCCAGCGGGTGAAAGTGCGGGAAGATAAGTTCGCTTTCCTTGACGACAAAACCATCGGCGCTTCGTTGCTGAGCTTCCGTGACGAGGAGCAATCACATATTACTTTTTACCTGCCGCAGATACATTGCAGCAGCTGTCTCTGGCTGCTGGAGAACCTGCATAAGCTGGACGGCGGAGTTATTTCGGGCAAGGTGAACTTCCCAAGGAAGGAGGTAGACGTCATTTTCAGCAATCATGAGATATCATTGAGGAAAGTGGCCGAGTTGCTCACCAGGATCGGTTACGAGCCTTACATCAGCCTGAACAACCTGGACCGGAAGAAGAAGTTCTATGATCGGTCCAAGATATTCAAGCTTGGCGTGGCAGGCTTTTGTTTTGCCAACATCATGTTGCTGAGCTTTCCTGAATACCTGGGCATCGACCATATGGAGGAAAGTATGTTGCAGGTGTTCCGGTTCATCAACCTGTTCCTGAGCCTGCCGGTATTTTTTTATTCGGCCACGGAGTTTTATTCCAGCGCGTGGAAGGGATTAAAGCACCGGTTCCTGAATATAGACGCGCCCATCGTACTGGCGGTATTCGTCACTTTCGGCAGAAGTATCTATGAGGTCCTGGCCAACACAGGTGGCGGTTACTTCGACTCGATGGCGGGGATCGTGTTCTTTATGCTGGTAGGGCGTGTGTTGCAGGACAAGACCTATCGTCAACTGAGCTTTGAACGCGATTACACTTCTTATTTCCCTGTCGCCGTCACAAGAATACAAGATGAAAAAGAAGAGATCGTATCGTTACCTGATATCCGGTTGGACGATACCCTCCTGATCCATAACCAGGAACTGGTGCCTGCCGATGGTATTATCACCCGTGGCAACGCATTGATCGATTATAGTTTCGTGACTGGTGAAAGCCTGCCAGTAGAAAAAGCGATGGGTGAGATCGTTTACGCGGGAGGTAAGCAGGTGAATGGCGCCATCGAGATACTGGTGATCAAAGAAGTGAGCCAAAGTTATCTCACGCGGCTTTGGAATAAGGAGCAGCAGCACCAGGCAGTAGATAGTGAACGCTCTTTTGTTCATTCGCTGGCGCGGTACTTTACGGTGATCCTCTTCACTATCGCACTGGGAGCCGCAGCTTATTGGTATTTCAACGACCCGTCGCGGGCCTGGGATGCGGTGACCGCGGTACTGATCGTGGCCTGTCCCTGCGCCTTGCTGCTCTGCAACACTTTTACCAACGGTAACATCCTGCGTATACTGGGCAACCACCGCCTTTACCTGCGCAACGCACAAGCCATCGAAGACATCGCTAATGTAGATCACATTGTTTTTGATAAGACCGGTACACTTACCACGGGTCGCTACCAGGACGTGGATTATAGCGGGAAACTGCTGCCGGAGCAGCTACGGGTGAGCATTGCCTCGCTTGTCTCGCAATCCACCCACCCGATGAGCAAGGCCATCCTTCGCTGGCTGAATAAAACAGAACGGCGCCCGGTGAAAGATTTTAAGGAAGTGCCCGGGAAAGGCCTGCAGGGCAGGGTGGACCAATACGAGATACGCCTGGGATCGGGGCTATTCATTTCGGGTGCACCAGCGGTGGGCAACGCGCAGTCGGAAGTGCACCTGTCAGTGAATGAAGAACTGATGGGTGTATTCAGCTTTCGTAATCACTACCGCGATGAGATACCGGAACTGTTGAAAACACTACAGCGGAAGTATCCTTTGACCATCCTTAGCGGGGACAATGCGGGCGAGAAGCGTTACCTCCGGGGATTACTGGGAAAGGGCCCCGGCATTTTCTTTAACCAGAGTCCTGAAGCCAAACTGTATGCTATTAAAGACCTCCAGGCACACGGCAGGAAAGTGATGATGATCGGCGATGGATTGAATGACGCGGGCGCGTTGCGCCAGGCTGACGTAGGCATCGCCATCAGCGAGGAGAGCAACAGCTTTACACCCGCGAGTGATGGGATACTTGGCGCGGACAAGTTGAAGTTCCTAGACCGTTTCATCCAGCTGTGCAAGACCAACCGGAGGATCGTGATGTTCGCTTTCGTTATATCGGTGATCTATAATATTGTGGGGCTTTCATTTGCCGTGCAGGGTACATTGTCGCCATTGATCGCGGCCATCCTGATGCCAGCCAGCAGCCTGACCATCCTATTAATAACTTTCGGCATAAGTAATTTACTGGCTGTTAAACTCCGTTCTCAACAAGGGTGATGCCACCGCTGAAAAACTGATAAATATCATCTTTTGCTTTGAGAAACGTCATCATCGACGCATAGCCCCAATTTTATTTTTGGCCTGCAAAAAAAGCGGGTATGCAAGTCATTATCATCCTGATGTTAGCCAGTATTGCTGTGGCCGGGCTCTTTCTCGGTTGCTTTATCTGGAGTATAAAAAAGGGGCAATATGATGACGAGGTCAGTCCCCCTGTAAGAATGTTGTTCGAGGACAAACCCGGTTCAACACCATCCCGCTGATTTTACAAGGCTTTCAAATTACCACTGCAAACAGCACAATATGCAATTAGAGAAGTTCTATTATGACAACAAGGTCGTTAAATGGTTTGCCTATGCCACTATCCTCTGGGGCACTGTAGGTATGCTGGCCGGGCTCCTGGCCGCGATACAGATCTATCTCCCCGCAGCCAATTTCAACCTTGCCCCAACAACATTCGGCAGGGTTCGTCCACTACATACCAACGCGGTGATATTCGCCTTCGTTGGTAATGGCATATTCATGGGCGTGTACTACTCACTCCAGCGCCTGTGCAAAGCGCGGATGTATAGTGACCTGCTAAGCAAGATCCACTTCTGGGGCTGGCAGCTCATTATTGTTGCCGCGGCCATCACTTTGCTGGCGGGTTATACCACCGGTAAAGAGTATGCTGAACTGGAGTGGCCGATCGATATAGCGATCACACTGGTGTGGGTGGTCTTTGGAATAAACATGTTCGGTACCATCCTCAAGCGCCGGGAAAGTCACCTATATGTAGCGATCTGGTTCTATATCGGCACCTGGGTTACCGTCGCGATGCTGCACATCGTTAACTCGTTCGAGATACCGGTGTCTTTCATGAAAAGCTATAGCTGGTACGCTGGTGTACAGGATGCGCTGGTGCAGTGGTGGTATGGGCACAACGCGGTGGCATTCTTCCTCACCACCCCGTACCTCGGCATCATGTATTATTTCCTGCCCAAGGCGGCGAACAGGCCGGTATATAGTTATCGCCTTTCGATCATACACTTCTGGGCACTGATATTTATTTATATCTGGGCTGGTCCGCACCACCTGTTGTATACGGCGCTGCCCGATTGGGCACAGAGCCTCGGTACGGTATTCAGCATTATGCTGATCGCGCCTAGCTGGGGCGGTATGCTCAATGGGCTATTTACTTTAAGGGGCGCCTGGGATAAGGTTCGTGAGGACCCTATCCTCAAGTTCATGGTAGTAGCCATCACCTGTTATGGTATGGCGACGTTCGAAGGGCCTATGCTGAGCCTGAAGAATGTGAACGCGATATCCCATTTCACTGACTGGACGATCGCTCACGTACACGTGGGCGCGCTGGGATGGAACGGGTTCCTGACGTTTGGGGTGCTGTACTGGATCATTCCAAAAATATTCAACACGCAACTGCATTCGAGGAAACTGGCGACGACGCACTTCTGGTTCGGCACGCTGGGAATAATACTTTATGCCGTACCACTATACTGGGCGGGTTTTGAGCAGGCTATGATGTGGAAGTCTTTTGGCGAGGAAGGGAACCTGAAGTTCCAGTTCATGGAAACGGTTACCAGTATACTGCCAATGTATATGCTGAGAAGCCTGGGTGGACTACTGTACCTCACCGGGGTGTTCATCATGATATACAACATCTGGAAAACTGTGGCAAAGAGCAAGCTGGTAGCGAATGAGGCCGCCGAAGCAGCGCCATTGCCTAAAGTGATCGAGACGCACGGCAAGCAACACTGGCACCGGTGGATAGAAAGAAGACCGATCCAGTTGCTCGTGTTCAGCCTGGTGGCGGTCGCCATCGGTGGAATCCTGGAACTGGTGCCAACGTTCCTTATTAAGAGCAACGTGCCAACGATCACATCGGTTAAACCATATACGCCACTGGAATTGCAGGGAAGGGATATTTATATCAGGGAAGGATGCTATACCTGTCACTCGCAAATGATCCGGCCTTTCCGCGATGAAGTAGAACGTTATGGTGAATACAGCAAGGCGGGAGAGTTCGTGTATGATCACCCGTTCCAGTGGGGCAGCAAGCGTACGGGGCCGGACCTGGCAAGGATCGGAGGCAAGTACAACAATAGCTGGCATTTCATGCATATGCTGAATCCAAGAAATACGTCGGATAAATCCATCATGCCCAACTACCCGTGGTTGTTCAATGACGACCTGGACCAGTCGGTTACCAGGGCAAAGATCCAGGCCATGCAGACGCTAGGTGTGCCATATGAAAAAGGGTTTGAGAACGTAGCGAACGAAGACCTGAACAGGCAGGCTAATGAAATTGCCAATAACCTGCGGAATGATAAGCGTGTCAAGGACCTGGTCGCGGTTACCGAAGACGTGGACATCGATATGAAGTCGATCGAGAAGAAAGAGATCATCGCGCTGATCGCTTACCTGCAACGGGTAGGCACGGATATTAAGAAACCGGAGAAGCAACTGGCAGAAAATCGTTAGTGGATGGTCAAGACAGCAAGGAATTATCCCCACTTGCTGTCCCATTCACTTGCATTAAACAATAAAGCGACAAAGATGAAATTTATCAATTACCTCGAATCGATCACCGGCGTAGACATTTACGCGATGATGTCCTTCATGATTTTTTTTATATTTTTCATAGTGATGGTTTTATGGGCGTGGAAGGCCGATAAGAAACTCATCGATAAGATCAACAGAATACCCTTAGACAATTAAAATATCCAGCAACATGGGAAAGTTGTTAAATAATAAATGGATCACCCGGGCTTTGATCTCCTGCGTTTGCGGATTGATCATCCCGATGAATGTATTTGCCGCCGGCCCCCCGAAAAAGTCGGACATGGACAATCCCCTTGCGATCACCCTGATGATCGTGATCGGGGCTTTGCTGCTGGTGATCGCGTTACTGGCGCATGTGTTGATTGGGGCGGCCCAGTTGAAGACACGGAAATTCCTGGAGCAACAGAACGCTGCCGCAACCAAAGGGGTTGCCGTGATATTACTCTGCATGGTTTGCAGCACCGGTTTTGCGCAGGCGGGAGTAGTGGAGGTGCAGCAATCGGTTCAAACTGCCACGCATGGTGGTTTGTCAACATTTTCCTTTTATGCATTGATTGCTGTGATCGTTGTGGAGTTGATCGTGATCCTTGGAATGTTGTTCTTCCTGCGTTCCCTGACCGCCCGCGAGGTTACCGCGGTCTCAGTGTCAGAAGTCCTTGCGGCCAAGAAAAGTTCCTGGAGGGAATGGTGGCTTAAGGTGAACAAGTTCCGGTCGATGTCAGAGGAAAAAGACATTGACATGGGCCATGACTACGATAATATCCGCGAGCTGGATAACAAGCTTCCACCCTGGTGGTTGTATGGATTTTATGTTACCATCATTTTCGCGGGCGTGTACCTGTGGCGATACCACGTGTCGGAATCAGCGCCCCTGAGCGCTGAAGAACTGAGATTGGAGATCGCTAAGGCGGAAATAGAAAAGGAGAAGAACCTGAAGAAAGCCGGCAACAGTATTGATGAGAATACCGTGAAAATGCTCACTGCCGCAGCCGACCTTGAAGCGGGGCAGAAAATATTCACCTCCACCTGCGTTGCCTGCCATGCTGCGGATGGCGGTGGTGGTGTTGGTCCAAACCTCACTGACGAGTATTGGTTGCATGGTGGAAGTGTAAAGGATGTGTTCAAGACCATCAAATACGGCGTCCCTGACAAGGGCATGCAGCCATGGAAAGCAACGTTCTCCCCTACGCAGATCGCGCAGCTTACCAGTTACATCAAATCCCTGAAGGGCGCCAAAGTGGCGAAGCCACTGGACCCGCAGGGCACCTTATACAAAGACGAAGCAACAACCGATACGACGAAGATCGCCGCGGTAAACCAGCGGTAATTATAAATGAAGGCACCATCTACCGATATGAACCACGACAGCTTCAGAGACCGGCTGTCTACTGTTGATGAAAAAGGCAAACGAAAATGGGTATACGCGCTGCGCCCGAAAGGGAAGTATTACAATGCCCGCACACTGCTGAGTTTTGTCTTCTTTGCTTTGTTCTTTACGCTCCCTTTAGTTCATGTTGACGGAAGACCATTATTCCTCTTCAACGTCGCCGAAGCGAAATTTCACCTGTTTGGAAAAGTATTCTGGCCACAGGACTTTTTCATCTTCGGGTTGATCATGATCACGTTCATTTTTTTTATCATACTGTTCACGGCGGCGTTTGGGCGGTTGTTTTGCGGATGGGCATGCCCGCATACCATCTTTATGGAAATGCTGTTCCGTAAGATCGAGTACTTCTTCCAGGGCAATCCCAACCAGCAGAAGGCATTGAAGAAAGCGCCCTGGAGCGTGGACAAACTCTGGCGGGTTGGCGGTAAGCATCTTAGCTTCTACATAATCGCCTTTGTTATCGCGAATTTCTTCCTGGCTTACGTCATCGGTATCAAAGACCTCTATCGCATCATCAGCGAACCCCTGGCTGACCATATCGTTGGCTTTACAGCGATCATCGGCTTCAGCGGTATCTTTTATGGCGTGTTTGCTTTCTTTCGCGAACAGGCCTGCACGGCGGTTTGCCCGTATGGAAGGCTCCAGAGCGTATTGCTGGATAAGAACTCGATGATCGTTGCCTATGACTTCATGCGCGGGGAACCGAGGGGTAATTTCAAAAAGCAGAAGGAAGATGTGCTGGGCGATTGCGTGGATTGCTACCAGTGTGTAGAGGTCTGTCCGACGGGAATCGACATTCGCAATGGCCTGCAGATGGAATGCATTGGTTGTACGGCCTGCATCGACGCCTGTAACAATGTGATGCAACGCCTGCATAAGGCAGAAGGGCTTATCCGGTATGCTTCGGAAAACTCGATCGTCAAAGGCGAGCGCCTCCGGTTCACTACCCGTATGAAATGGTATAGTGGTATTTGCGCGCTTTTGCTGGTAGCCGTTTCGGCGCTCCTCATCACCCGGAAGGAAATTGGTGCGACGGTAATGCGTACGCCGGGGATGCTGTTCCAGGAAAGGGGGCAGGATAGTATTTCCAACCTGTACAATATTAAAATGGTGAACAAGACGCTGAAGGAGATCCCGCTTTCTATCAGAGTCGAGAATGATAAGGGATCGGTGGAGATCATTGGAAAGAACACTTACATACCGGTGGTAAAGGAAGGACAAGGTTCGGGTTCTTTCTTCGTGGTGCTGCCAAAAGACGTCATTCGGAAAAGAAAAACGGAACTGAAGCTGGGTTTATACGAAGGGGAAAAAAGGATTACCATAGTATCCACCAATTTCCTTGCACCGGTAGCGGACTAAATAACGAACATTAAAAAAATCAGGATTATGAGTTGGGGTAATAAACTGGTGATCGTTTTCCTGGCCTTTGCGGGCCTTATGGCGACACTGGTATACAAAGCAGTCAATACAAAGTTTGAGCTGGTAACGAAAGACTATTATAAAGATGAGCTGCGGTACCAGGAAACAATAGAAGGGCGCGCTAATGCCAGCCAGGTTGGTGAATTGGTGTTGATCCAGGACGGGTCGACCGTTACACTAACACTGCCAGTAACATTGGGGAGTTTGCCGGCAGAAGGCGAAGCCTGGTTTTATTGTAAAACAAACGCGGGCAACGACAGGCGTATCCCTGTCCGTATGGAAGGTGGGCGCTTTGTTTTCGACAAAGCTCAACTCGCCACTGCCAGCTATGAGTTGAAGCTTACTGTAACGGCAGGAGGCAAACAGTATTATTTCACCGCTCCAATCTCGATCGGCTAATGTTGTCGCAGGTGCTTATTCCGGGCCTTATACTGGGCGCTATCAGTAGCTTTCATTGTATTGGAATGTGCGGTCCACTGGCGCTGGCTTTACCGTTGGGACATCGTTCATCAACGACAAAAGTTGTGTGTATTTTTCTGTACAACCTCGGCCGGGTGGTTACCTATTCCATGCTTGGTTTCCTGGTGGGCTTCCTGGGCCGCCAAATTTCGCTTGCCGGCTTTCAACAATCCTTTTCTATAGTTGCCGGGATATTAATATTAGTAGTTTTTATACTTAAGCTGTTACACAGGAAACACCGCCTTCACCATCGTAGTAACTGGTTTAGCCGGAGGGTGCAGCAGTTGGTTGCCGCATCGATGCGTATCCAGACCCTCTTAGGTTTTTTCTTAACGGGGATGGCTAATGGCCTGTTGCCTTGCGGTATGGTCTACCTTGCCGTGACCGGGGCACTCGCGACCAACAGCATTGGCTACGGCGCCGTATTTATGGCCGCCTTTGGATTAGGCACTTTCCCGGCCATGGTGACTCTTTGTTTCGCCGGCTTATTTATCAGTATTCAAACACGAAGTTTTATCCGCAAGCTTACTCCATATGCTTTCCTCCTGATGGGATTGCTTTTAATTACCCGCGGTCTAAGTCTTGGAATTCCCTATTTAAGTCCCGATTTGCCTGCCGGTACAGCGGCTGTTTCCTGCCATTAAACCATTAACATTTCGTTGTTAAACAAACGAACCCTTTTCGCGTTCTAATAGTAGAAGGTTCGGTAAGAAAGACCAATAGTTCTTCAATCCCGTTAACAGTTCTTAAAAAACTTTTGGCATTGGTTTTGTCTTACAAATAATGCAAGTAGTCAATTTTCTCATAAGCAGTTAGTTTTGGTTGCGGCCCCTGTTTCCACAGGGGCTTATTTTTTTACCGCTTGTGAACCAACAAAATAAGCGGCAATACAACCAAGGCAATCAAATATGATGTCTCCAACGTCAAACGAACGACCAGCCACCCAGTGTTTTTGGATGAATTCGATGCCGGTTCCATATGTGGCGGCTGTTAACGCTATGCCAAGGCGCCAGGCGGAAATATCGATACGTTGTTTCGAGGAGAGGGGTAGTTGAAATAGATATACCAGCACGAAAAACAGCACGAGGTGTACCCATTTGTCCAACCACACCTCCTGGAACCAGTTTTCCTCTGGAAATTCACTACCGGGCAGCAGCATCAGTATGGTAACGATCAGCAGCCAGGTGAAGGCAGGGAGAAAGCTGCCCTTGAATAATTTCATCTTTAAAAATAAACGCACAGCAGGCAATAACAATAAAAAAGAGCCGCCATTCAAACGGGCGGCTCTTTTTTATTCGAATGTGGGTCATCCCACCATCTTAGTATACTCTTCAGCAGACAGTAATTTTTCTACATCTGCGGTGTCTTTCACTTCCACCTTAACCATCCATCCTTCGCCGTAAGGATCGTTGTTGACCAGTTCAGGTTGTTTTTCGAGAACCGGGTTTGTTTCTTTTATCGTTCCGGCCACCGGGAGGAAAAGGTCACTTACTGTTTTTACCGCCTCTACCGTTCCAAACACCTCTTCCGCATTCAGTGTTTTGCCTACGGTGCTGATGTCGACATACACGATGTCTCCCAATTCTCTCTGGGCAAAATCGGTGATACCGATCTTTGCAATATTGCCTTCAAGCTTGATCCATTCGTGGTCCTTGGTGTACCGGAGATCGGGAGGGAAATTCATAAGCGGTTTATTTAGGCTGCAAATATTAGAAATTTAACGATACCAGCTTGTGATATTCGCCAAAACTAATTCAGCATCCGGATCCGCATCCGTACATCCTGCAATGGGCGGTCGTTCGGTCCTTTTTGAACAGCTGCAATCTTATCGATCACATCCATGCCACTGGTCACTTCACCAAAGACAGTATAGTCCTGGTCGAGGAACGGCACACCGCCGATCCGGCTATAGACTTCTTTTTGCGCTGCGGAATATTTAAAGCCGGGGGTTTTGGATGCGGCACTTTGTTCAAACTGTGAGATCTGGGCTTCCGGTACGGGGTTGCCCTGTACAATATAGAACTGGCAATTGCTACTGGCCTTGGCGGGGTTTCCATCGCGGGCTGCGGCCAATGCGCCTTTCTTGTGGTAGAACTGGCCGCGGAACTCCGCGGGTATCCTGTCACCCGGGGCCGAGCCCATACCAAGCATCCCTGTGCTATCTGCAGTCCGGCTGATCGGATCGCCGCCCTGGATCATAAAACCCTGGATCACCCGGTGAAACAGCAGGCTGTCATAAAAGCCCTGCTCTACGAGTTTAATAAAATTGTCCCGGTGCATGGGTGTAGAGTCGTACAATTTCACGACCATCACTCCATAATTCGTTGTTATTTCAGCCAGCCGTTCATTACTAGCAGGAGCCGGCGGTGTGACTTTTTTCTCGTTCGTTGATTTTGTTTTATCAATCGGCCTGGCGTTGCCTGTTTTCTGCGCGTGCAGTGA
>JAJTCI010000240.1 GCA_021323155.1 Chitinophagaceae bacterium
GTGAACATCACCACTGGCATACGGTCGTACTTCCGGTTCTTACGGATCTCCAGTATACAGGAGAGGCCATCTTTACAGGGCATTTGTATATCCAGGAATAAAAGATTTGGCACCGCCTTTTTAAGTTCAACGAATAACGCTTCGCCGTCTTTCGCGTGACGGAAATCACAAGGGATCTTTGTATCGTTCAGCGCGGTCACGAATATCACCACATCATCATGGTCGTCCTCCGCAAGCATCACATCTTTTCTTTCAGTTGAGGTTGGTTGCATAATTGAAACTATGTCATTATCGTTAAAAAAATACATACTGCTGCTTGCCCACGGGCATTATATATTTTATTTAAGTACATTTGTTTTTCATACCTCGATAAGTCTGCCGCTTAAGAAGGATAAACAGAATCCACTTATGAATACACCTGGCAGCAAAACCCGGATCCTTTACATAGAAGATGACCATGAAGACGTTGAATTGCTGACGCACGTTTTACAACACATCAAGTTTAACGTAGAACTGGTTCACGTGACAGACGGCGTGACGGCGCTGGATTATCTCGATAAATCGAGGCATAAGGGTGGAATGATGCCCGACCTGATCTTCCTTGACATCAACCTCTCGAAACTGAACGGTAAAGAGACCTTCGTTTGCTTGCAGGCCGACAAAGAGGTCGCCCGGATACCCGTCGTGGTACTCTCCACATCAAACCTGGACCTTGACAAGAATTATTTCAGGAAGTACCAGGTCCCGTACATAGTTAAACCGGGTGATATCAACAGGTTCAAAGAAGACCTGTACCAGGTGCTCAGCGGATACCTGGTGCTAGACGTGGATTTCACGCAGCAAAAGAGAAAATACGCTTAACGGTTGCAACTCAACTGCCAGGACCGGGTAATTCTCGGCTGCACCAACAAGTAGAAACCGGGAACCCGTTTTATTGTTGTAGTTTCTCAAAAAAAATATGAATAAGAGTGGCCCAATTGTATTCATAGAAGATGACCTGGACGACCAGGAACTCATTACTTCAGTGTTTAAAGAAAACGACTACAAAAATGAATTGTTGTTTTTCAATGATGGTGAGGCGGCACTCCATTATTTAACTGAAACAGAAGTGGAGCCGTTTATTATTTTCTCGGATATCAATATGCCCAAATTAAGTGGCATGGAGTTGAGAGAGAAAGTGCACAACAACGAGGCTTTGAGACTGAAATCCATCCCTTATTTATTTTTCACCACCTCCGCTGAACAGCAACATGTGATCGATGCGTACTCTAAATCGGTGCAGGGCTTTTTCATCAAACCCACCAACTATGATAAGCTGAAGCGGCTCATCCGGATCACCGTTGAATACTGGCAGGAATGCGAATCCCCGAATTATATTAAGTAGGCTGAAAAGTTGAATCTTTTCCCCAGCGGGGATGGCCGCTACGCCAATTGCTTCAGCATCCGCACCCTCATCTCCACTTCCTGCATCGCCACCCTGGCGAAATATTCCAATAGACCTATGTCCTCTTTTGAAAAGGTCCTGGGCTCTTTATCGACAATGCAGGCGGTACCGATGGCGTAACCTTCTTTCGTTATGATGGGCGCGCCGGCATAGAAACGCAAACCAAAACTGCCGGTCACCAGCGGGTTGGCCAGGAGGCAGGGTTCTTTCAAAGCGTCGGGAAAAATTGTCGGGCTGTCGTCTAAAATCGCGAGAGAACACAAACTCAATCCCCTCGAAACCCTGGAACTATCTTCCATACCGAAATTCCCTAAAAAGGCGACTTCTTCTTTGTCTACAAAAGATACCAGTGCGATTGGAGTATTGAACGACTTCGCCATGATCGCCGCCAGGTTCCCGAAATAACCTTCGGGGATCTCCTCAAGGTATTGCCGCACAACATTTAATCGTTCCTTTTCGTTAGCCGGCAACAAGTCCTTTCCAATAAAATGGTTTTTCATCAGGTCCTCACCACAAATCCCGATCCCTAATACCATAAATAACGATAAAAAGGTAATAAGCCAGTCTTTCATTCAGCACAATGCCTTTTCGCGGGGTCTCGCTCACCACAGAATGTTGCACTTGCCAAAAGCTTAGATTACTTTAGCATATGAAAAAGATTCTCATAACCATTTGTTTATTATGCTTTATGTGGACAGTCACCACAGCGCAAAACACAGAGCAGCCGCCTCAAACCAAGCCGGCAACCGAATCCAAAGGGGTTTCACCGGCTATCTGGATCGGGCTGGGCGTTGTATTGTTTGTTGTGATCTTAGCGGCCAGGAGGCGTACCAATAAATAGATTTCATCCGGACGGTTTTGCCTGCACCCGTTGATATCCGTTCTAATTTCATTGTTTCCTGTCTCGAAGAAATATACACCGCCGCTTACCTGTTGAAAACTCTTTTGGTACGCAGGTTGTAATTCACACCTGTTAGGCACAACTCGTGCAATTTCTTAATTTAGTATCCATGCAATCAGTGAATGAATCAAAGCCGTACTTCCTGTACGTGGAAGACGACCTTGAGGACCTGGAACTCTTAAAACACGCGCTGGCGGAAACCCAGTTCGATTTTGACATCATTCATGTTAATGATGGCGATGAAGCCTGCACCTACCTGGAATCCTGCAAAGACTTCAAACGGCTTCCTGAATTGATCTTTCTTGATGTAAAAATGTCGAGGCTCGACGGCAAGGAAACTTTCCTTTGCCTGAAGGCCGACAGGGAACTGGCCCGCATACCCATTGTCGTATTATCAACTTCCAACAGCGAGGGAATCATTAAATTTTTCGGCCAATACCATATTCCTTACATCGTCAAGCCCGGCGATATGCCTCTGTTCAGGGAAAACCTGCTTGAAGTATTGAAAGGACTACTGGCTTTTGAATACAACTTTAAATCGGCCGGTAAGAAAAACGATGCCGCCTAAGCAGGCGCGCCGGCATAAAGGAAAAGATCGGTTATACGATCGGTAGTTCGTCTTTGTCGTTACTTTTCGCAGATCGTTCCGCTTCCAGTTTTTCGATCTCTTCCAGCACCACCCGGATCCGTTCTTTCAGCGCGCTTCTTACAGCAGCGGGCTTATCCGCTTTGATGGCCTCGATGAATTCCTTGTTCAGGTCAAGGTACTCATTGGTGAGCATCCCGATCTTAATGTAGTCGTCGTTGTATTCCATGTAGGAAACGAAACTAAAACAGGAATATTTCCGGGGACATGACCGTAGTCATTCATCATATTTTAACAGCGCGTTCACTGGTCACCATTTGAAACGCGAACCAACACGCCGTTCGAACAGGCCCGCGCATCAGGATGAAAAAAGGTAAAATGAATTATAACTGGATTCGCTGTCGAGGTCAGGATTTGGCGGAACGCCTGGCTTCCAGTTCCTCGATCGTTCTCAGGATCGTCCTGATTCGCTCCGTCAGTGCTTCGCGTTCTGACAGCGACCGGTCTTCATTGATCGCGTCTATCAGTTCCCTGTTTAGTTCCAGGTATTCACTGGTCAGCCTTCCAATGGAAAGATTGTTGTCCTTGTTTGCCATAAACGCGGCGAAACTAAATTTCAGCGATAAATTCAAACATGACGAAGATCATAGCATTGGAAGACAACGGCGAAGACCCGCGTCATGCTGCTACTGTAACATCCATTACGAATTAATTCAGGCTGATGCCTCTGCGTTCCTCCAATAATATGATTTCCTCCTGCACTCTCTTCATCACATCGAAAGTTTCAATGGTCTGGACCGATCTGCCTTCCTGCAACTCCGCCACCAGTATCTCTGACAGCTGGAGGAACATGGTCCTTAGTTCTCTTATTCTTTGTTCTGTTTCCATAACTGCCCCAGCAAAAGCAAATTTAATACCCATATTTAAAGACCTGAATTTCAATAATGTAAGCCGCAGGCAAGCCCGTCTTTTTGACACCAGCGCTGCTTCGTGAAGCATGCGCGGATACTTTGGATGCATAGTTGCCTATACCGGTTCGAACTCTGACAACTGCGCAAACATCCTTTTATGGATAATGAAACGTATTTGTTCAAGTTGCAAGTCGAGTACCTCGAGCGTTCTAAAGTTTACATGGATGCACTACGCGAAGGAA
>JAJTCI010000241.1 GCA_021323155.1 Chitinophagaceae bacterium
AAGGAAAGCATCGTTCGCATGCTGGCGAGATTGGAACCCACGAAGATCCTCATCGTTTCCTCCGCGCCGCAGATTCGTTACCCCGATTGCTATGGCATCGACATGAGCAAACTTGGTGACTTCATCGCGTTCCGCGCGGCGGTAGCACTGCACAATGAAAGAGGTACCCTGGACACTTTGAACGAGTTGCTTGGCAAGTGTAAACAGTTGCAAAGAGACAACCAGCTGCATACCGAGAACGTGGTGCGGCACGTATACAAGCCTTTCACTACCCAGGAAATATCCGATAAGATCGCGCAGCTCATTACGCCACCCGAACTAAAGATCCCGGTACAGGTGATCTACCAGACCATCGAAGACCTGCATGAGAGCTGTCCTACCAACACGGGCGACTGGTACTTCACCGGCAACTACCCTACCCCAGGCGGCAACCGTGTAGTGAATAAGGCGTTCATCAATTATATGGAAGGGAAGAATGTGAGGGGGTATTAGGTGTATTCCTAACACCAGCCTTCAGGCTGGTGGATGCCGACCTCACCCCTGGGCTTTAGCCCCAGCCTTCATTTATGTAAGAAGATGTTAGTTCATGTAAGTATTTGCCTGTTCATGTAACAAGATGTCAGTTCATGTAAGTATTTGTCAGTTCATGTAAGAAGATGCCAGTTTATGTAAGTAGATGTAAGAAGATGTAAGTTTTGGGGTATGTGGATAAGTCGAGTAACATCGAAGGAAGTATGAGGGTAGTATGAGGGAAATATGAGGGAAGGTTACAGGTTGCAAGTTACAGGGTACAGGTTGCACCCGCCTGGCTACGGTGTCAGGGCAGGAGTTGCAAGGTGGGGCTAAAGCCCCGGTTGAAGACCGTTTGACGTCACCAGCCTAAAGGCTGGTGTTAGAAATGGCGTACAAGTTTCACTTCAACTCCAGTGACTGTAGCCACGAAGGTGACTGTACACCTTAAAATAGGACAGACTATCTTTCACACCTGTATCACTGGTCGCCGTCGCGTCGTATACTTTCCGCGATCTTCCGGAACAGCGTAATGTACTCTTCCCTATTGTCTCCATACGCCTCGCCCCAGACCTCGAAATACCCATACTGGTCTGTCTTGATCGCAAGGAATACGATCTTCTTCTCATACTTCACATCCAGCACGTCCTGCGCGTACCGGTAAGTCTTCAAACCCTGCGTTGTAGTACTCGAGGTAGAATATTTAATCAGCGATTCGCCACGTTTCTCGTGAAGGAACAGGCGCTTGGTCAACAGGTCGACCAAAATTTCAGTGTCCTTTACTTCCAAGCTATTATACGGAACGATGATGCATTGCAACTCTCCGTCTTTCGGATATTTCCCGGTCTCGCTCAATGCGTACCCGCCCAGCATATAACCGCCGAATTTCAAAGGCAGGTAATCGTTCGTTATGCTGAAATGGAGCTTGAATATCGCATTGACAGAATCAGCATTGGTTGTGGTCACCGAAAGAAAAGCTCGCAGGTACGCGGGCGACATCAGCGCGTCATGCTCCGCCGCGTAGGCACCCATGATCATGAGTGGTTTGCCTTTGAAATTATAGATAGAGGACCAGAATATATCCCTCACCGTTCCCGATTGCTTATCGCGTATCTCGGTTTTGAAGATACGCGCTCCCAGCCCGCCGGCAGTCACAGAAGTATCGATTGCAAGCCTCGACCCGGGACGGCCCATCTCTTCCCTCCACAACCGCACCGCGTCATCGAATGAGTGCAGTTCTTCGGGTACCGATTTTTCCGCCAGTCCAATAAAGGCGCGGAAAGGCCTGCTCGAGTATTGCGGGCCTTCATCATCATCTTTCAATACAAAACTTGTATCAGGGAGTGTAATGCTGAGCCCTGTTCCTTTGAACTCCACCTTCTTAGGTTGCAATGGTTGCGCGGCAGCACTTGCCGTTATGGAGAGCATCAGGATATACAGAGAGAATGACTTCATAGATCAGGCAGTTGCTTTCATCTTATTCAATACGCCTTTTACCACTTCCACCATCTTCTCTCCTTTCTGCTTCAGTTGTTCTTCCGTCCATAACAACCCGATGGCCGTAGATATGCACCGGCTCATGATGGCGTCGCTCGGTGCGAAGGTCTTCTTCTCCAAGGCCAACAATGCATCCTTCTGCGGATCGCTCAACCGGTGCAAGGCGACCGCGTTCTTCAGGTGGTCCCATTTGCGGATGTAATGCCAGTTGTTATCATACCAGTAAAAGTTACCCGCCAGTATGTTCTGCGCTTTCAACTCCGCAACTACCGCCCGCGTGATCTCTTCGGTAGGGAGGAACCAGCTCAGGAATGTGCAGCTGTCACCCTCGGGGTCCGGTATCACGCGGAAAGATACTTCTGCCAGTTGCGAGAGTATTTCTTTGAGTTGACTGTGATTCTTCTTCTGTATCTCCAGCACCTTGCCTACTTTCTTCACCTGCGCCAGGCCAATGGCGGCGTGCAGTTCGCTGATGCGGTAGTTGTACCCGAGGAAAGGATGCTGGTCGGCTCCACGGTCCGCACCACCCAGGTGATCATGACCGTGATCGGTATAACCGTCGCATTTTGTGTAGATGTCTTTATCGTTCGTCATCACCACGCCGCCTTCGCCGCAGGTCATGGTCTTTACAAAATCGAATGAGAATGTACCGGCTGCGCCGATGGTGCCCACCATCTTTCCTTTATAAGAAGCGCCGATGCTCTGGCAGGCGTCTTCGAGCAAGGTGAGGTTGTGTTCTTTGCAGATCTGCTGCAGCGCGTCCAGGTCGGCCATGCTGCCGCACATATGAACGGGCATCACGCATTTCGTTTTGTCAGTGATTGCCGCCCTTACGGCGATGGGACTTAACGTGAGCGTCTCATCAATGTCCACCAGTACGGGGACCGCTCCAACGCTCAACACCGCTTCAAAACTGGCCACGAAGGTGAAGGAAGGCATGATCACTTCATCGCCATAGCCGATGCCCAAGGCCGCCATCGCGGTAGTGAGCGCGGAGGTACCGCTCGAAGTGAGCTGCGCGTACCGGCAGCCGAATTGATCGCAGAGCGCCTGTTCCAGTTCTTTGGATTTCCATACACCCTTGCGCGGCCCGTCGAAGCCGTAGCGCATCAGGATGCCTGTTTCCATTACCTCGTTGACCTGTTTTTTTTCTTCTTCGCCGAATAATTCAAAACCGGGCATAAATATCAGTTGATGGTTGGTGGTTGATTGTTGACAGGAGGCAAAGGTAGAAGAATGGGGAGAATTCTGATGGCGCTTTGTCGCCGCACGTTGCTTTTGCGCCAAACACATAGACACATAGGCACATAGCAAAACAATGTGAGGCCTATGTGTCTATGTGCCTATGTGGTAAAAATAACCTCGCTCTCAGTGATATCACTTAAACAACACCAACTCCTCCGCCTCGCTCTCGTTGTTGTTCACATCGATCGCCGTCACTTTCATATAGCGGTTGACCTTCTTATCCAGTACCGGCAATTTGATCACCGCGCCTTCCACCACCGCGGCGGGTATCAGCGCGTAAATGAATCTCGCATCCTCGGTATCGATATTGTTCTCCGTAGAATAATAGAACGCGTAGTTGCGGATGTCGGCGCTCTTGTTCTTGAACGCCACTTTCAGCTCAACACCGTCAAAACTCACCTTCGCCTGGTCGATCAAGGGCTTCGGCGGTGACTGCCCGTCTATCCATCGCATCGGCGGGATGAGCGCCGGCACACGGTAATAATTATTTCGCAGGCTGTCGTTCCATCCATGCGGGTTCACTTCGAAGGTCTTACTGCTGAAATATATGCTGCCATGCACGTTCTCATATTCCCGCAGCATTTGTATCTGCCGGGGTATCTCTTTGGGATCCCTCCAGGGTGCTTCGTTATACCGGTAATAGCCATGACCGATATACAGTTGTCGTCCAAAAGCGTTGTCATTCCACCATTCCACCAGCTCGGTATAATCCGCCAGGCGGTGGCCGATCTGCCAGTAGAGCTGCGGCGTAACATAATCGATCCACTCGTTCTGCAACCACAGCCGGATATCCGCGTACAGGTCGTCGTAGTTGGAGCTGCCATTGG
>JAJTCI010000242.1 GCA_021323155.1 Chitinophagaceae bacterium
AAGCCCGCCACGAGATCGAGCTGGAGAAATATATCAAGAAGGTACAGATCGAGTCGCGCATCATGGGCGACCTGGCCATCAATCATATTCTTCCTGCTGCAGTGGCTTACCAGAACAAACTCATTGCGAATATCAAAGGGCTGAAAGACCTGGGGCTGGATGAACCTTTGTACCGCAGCCAGGGTACCGTGCTCCGGGAGTTAAGCGAACACATCCAGGGTGTTCATGAAAAAGTGTGTGAGATGATCCAGGCCCGCAAAGTGGCCAACAAGATCACCAACACAAGGGAAAAGGCGATCGCGTACTGCGATGATGTGAAGGAGCAATTCTTCGATGAGATCAGGTACCACGTTGACAAACTGGAGCACCTGGTGAATGATGAAGACTGGACGCTGCCGAAATACCGCGAATTGCTTTTCTTAAGATAGTACAGGCATCGATTGTGAGTGAGCCGCCCCGGAAGGGGCGGCTTTTTGTTAACAGTAAGTTTGGTTAACGGCCGCCTGAAAATCCGGTGGTTCTTCATTTAGTTAAAGCTTCGTTACCGGTACATCCTTTTAAATCTTTTCTAACGATTTCCTATAGAAATTACAGTCAGACGTAATGTAAAACGAGAACTTCCTATGAAATTAACCAAGGTATTTGCCGCTGTACTGTTACTCTTTGTAACGGCCACCACCAGGGCGCAGTTCACTTTCGACTGGAAAGTCCTTACCAATGAAGGCACCAGCCAGGCCACTGTTTCCAACTTTGCCTCGGTGAACGAAGCCCGGACCATCATTGACCGCATCATTTCGCTGATGAACCTCAAAGTGAACTTCGAGGTGAGAGAGGCGAACGTGCCAAATGCTGGCGCCGTGTTTTACAATAACAAGCGATACATTTTGTATAACCCCAATTTTATTAAGCAGATCGACCGCGCCGCGCAGAACGACTGGGCATCGATCAGTATTCTTGCGCACGAGATCGGTCACCATGTAAAGGGACACGTATTCGCCAGCAACGGCGGCAGCTCGCACCAGAATGAACTGGAGGCGGATGAATTTTCCGGCCTTGTACTCCGCAAGATGGGCGCTACACTGGATGACGCGCAGCTGGCGATGAAGATGATCTCGGGCGAGCAGGGTTCCGCTTCTCACCCGGGCAAGACGGCCAGGCTGGACGCGATCGCTAAAGGCTGGAATGTCGGCGCGCCTGTCACCAATAGCGATGTCGCTACCACCAGGGCACCGCAAAACACCACAACTACTTCGTCGTCGGGTGCAAATACAACCGTACGTACCAACCTGCCACCCCCATCCATATCAAGGGACGCGGTACTCGCTGACCGGCAGATACTCGTGGACGTCAACTTCTCTACCGATAAGAAGAACCAGTATTTTATCACTGTGCAGCACAACGTGGTGCGGTGGGATGGTAATAAGCTGGTAATGGTGGGTAAGCTGGCGAAACTGAAGAACGCGAATTATCCTTACTATATCTATGACGCGCAGAAAAATTATGTGCTCGTTTCAAAGACGGGCCACCTCGTGAATCCGAAAGGCAGCAACGTTGGATATCTGTCCTTACATACCTCGTCCGCTACTGCGGCGCGGTAAAGGGCAGCGTAGCAAGAGGAAGGCCCGTGGATATTCGGGCCTTTTTTATTTAGACACAGTCTCGACTTATTTCATTTTAAACGATTCCAAAAACTTGGTTGTAAAGTTCCCTTTCCGGAAGTCATCGTTCTGCATCAGTTGCAGATGGAAAGGAATGGTGGTCTTGATGCCTTCGATCACGTACTCGCTTAATGCACGGTACATGGTGCTGATGGCCTCGTCCCTTGTCTGCGCGATGGTGATGAGTTTACCGATCATGGAATCATAGTAGGGCGGTATTACATAACCCGCGTATACGTGGCTGTCCACGCGCACGCCATGTCCACCCGGCGTATGCAGGTTGGTGATACGGCCTGGTGACGGGCGGAAATCATTATAAGGATCCTCGGCATTGATGCGGCATTCGATGGCGTGCATTTGTGGTTCGTAGTTGCGGCCACTGATCTTCTCACCCATCGCTATCTTGATCTGTTCCTTGATGAGATCGAAGTTGATCACTTCTTCCGTTACGCAATGTTCTACCTGGATACGCGTGTTCATCTCCATGAAATAGAAATTGCGGTGCTTGTCCACCAGGAACTCGATCGTTCCCACGCTTTCATAATTAATGGCAGAGGCCGCTTTGATAGCCGCGTCGCCCATCGCTTTTCTCAGTTCCTTTGTCATGAAAGGAGAGGGCGATTCCTCCACCAGCTTCTGGTGACGCCGTTGAATAGAACAGTCTCTTTCGCTCAGGTGGCAGACCTGGCCGTACTGGTCACCTGCTACCTGTATCTCTATGTGGCGGGGCTCTTCCACGAACTTCTCCATATAGATACCGTCATTCTTAAATGACGCGGCAGCTTCGGCTTTGGCGGTCGTGTAGGCTTTTTCCATTTCACCTTCTTCCCATACCACTCTCATTCCTTTACCACCTCCACCAGCGGTGGCTTTCAATATCACCGGGTAGCCAACTTTGTTCTTTGCAAGATCTTTTGCCTGGTCAAGACTTTCCAATAAGCCACCACTACCGGGAACAACCGGTACGCCTGCTTTGATCATGGTATCTTTTGCCGTGATCTTGTCACCCATCCGGTTGATCATATCAGGCGTGGGCCCAATGAATTTTATCCCGTGGTCGGCACAGATCTGTGAGAACTTCGCGTTCTCCGCTAAGAAACCATAGCCAGGGTGAATGCCATCCGCGTTGGTGATCTCAGCGGCGGCCATGATATGTGGAATGTTCAGGTAAGAATCTGCACTCGCCGGTTTACCAATACAAACCGCTTCATCCGCAAAACGCACGTGCAGGCTATCTTTATCAGCCGTGGAATAAACGGCGACTGTCTTAATACCCATTTCCCTGCAGGTACGAATGACGCGTAACGCAATCTCCCCACGGTTGGCAATTAAAATCTTCTTCAACATGTAGTGAATTTAGAATTCGACAATTGGTCAATCTGACAAATTGTTAAGCTGGCTCTACCATGAATAAAGGTTGGTCATATTCCACCGGGCTTGCATCGTCCACCAGGATCTTTACGATCTTACCGCTGACTTCGCTTTCGATCTCGTTGAAGAGTTTCATGGCCTCAATGATACAAACCACTTTACCCGGTGCTACTTCATCACCCACTTCGATGAATGACGGTTTGTCCGGTGAAGCTTTGCGATAGAAGGTGCCGATCATCGGGCTTTTTATCGTGATAAGGTTGTCGGCTTTTGGCTCGGCGGATTTCGGGGCGGCGGCTCCACCGGTGCCCTGGGGCTGCATGGCGGGCTGTGGCGCATGTTGCATGGGCTGCGGCGCATACACCTGTTGTGGCGCGGCCATAACCGTTTGAACCGCATCCTCTTTTTGCTTTATGGTTATTTTGAATCCTTTGTCTTCGATGCTCAGTTCGCCGATATTACTCTTATTAACGATCTTGATCAATTCCTGGATTTGCTTAAAGTCCATAATTGGCGGTTTTTGATGAAAAATGGGTCAATTTCAGGTGAAATGGCGGGCAAAATAGACCATTTTGACTAAAAACAGCGGAAAATCAATAAATGTCGAAAAATAAAAGAGTAGGCTTTTGGAGCGGTCTCTTTTAGTGAAAAACTTTAGAAGTGCCCGGGTGTCCCGGTTGCCAGAACAATATACAACATGGGGTGGGGGCCAGTGTCCGGTTTGGGACCGTTTGGGCACGAACGGGCGCGATTTAGCACGAAGAGGCACGAATGGGCACGAATGGGCACAATTGGGCGCAAATGGGCACAATTGGGCAGAATTTCGTTCGTTTTGTAGGTGTAGGGGTGCGAATGCGACAAGGTACTGTTCAGGGAGTCTTCAGGGAGTCTTCAGGGAGTCGGTAGGGAGTCGGTAGGGAGTCGCTTCCTTCAGCCTGTAAAGGGATGTCTTGTACTGAAAAAACTTTACAGGTCTCCGGGTATTACTGGTTGGGCTTTACAGTTGTTTACAATAGTACTGATTTAGCTTTACGGTATTGTTTCT